>SOJA01000148.1 GCA_004376975.1 Candidatus Bathyarchaeota archaeon | reverse complement strand
GGGATTAGCAAAAAAAGTTGCCAGACTTGTTCCCTTAGCGGTTGCTAAAGGCTGAGCGCGCGCTACGCTAAACGCAATGATTCTTTAGTGTCTTGCTTCATTTTGCTTGATACTCGTGTTGAATGAAGACAGTTATACTTTGAATATTATTCGTTTAAGAGTTAATCCTTTTTCATCTGGTAACTAATGCTACAGATTTTACAAAAATAAACAGAAAAAAGAGGGGGAATTCGTTTTAGGCTTCTGCGATTTTCCAGATCATAACACGATATGGCCAAAGCCAGCTTCCTGTCTCTCTGTCGATTAGGATTTCATCTGGAGTCAGGTAGGACACCACCCATATTTTCTGGGTTTGATTCCACATGAAGTGGACTACTAACTTTGTGGTATTCAATCCATGATATATCATATGCGGCCCGGCAGAACCGTTAATAACCCACCCACTGTCATATGCTGGCGCCGGTAACCATCCAGACATGTTTTCAATTGTGTATACTCCTGGAGGCCCCTGTTCTCCTTGTAGGCCTTGTTCACCTTGCAATCCTTGAATACCCTGCTCTCCCTGTAGACCTCTTGTTCCCTGTGGTCCTTGTGGCCCTGTTTCACCTTGTAATCCCTGTAGTCCTTGTTGACCTTGGGGTCCTTGATCGCCTTTAGGTCCTTGAATCAACGCATATTGTGTTGAAGCTACTGCTGAGATGATACTGGAAACTGCAATCGCAATGATAAGTCCAGTTATGAACATGGTTTTTGATATTCCAGCAAGATTTTCAGCTTTAGACATTTACTCATCTCCTGTTTCTTCACAAAGAGTGAAGTCTATTCTTACTTGAATTTAACACTTCAGAAAGTATGTTCTATAAAACCCTATTTCCGCACTCTCTATCTACCTTTTTTATGTCAAAAACATGACTCCTAAACGTGAAACATGGCGAAGGAACATCTAAAATATAAAGAAAGAGGGGCGGGATTTGAATCCCTTGCGGGAGACATCTCTACTACACCATGAAAGCCAGTCTCGTAAGACCCAAGAAGCACATGCCCTGCCTTGTATTCGTCACATTAGTCAAGGCGTCATCATGAGGAGACTTCAGGACACTTAACTGTTCAATCTTTTTCTTAGGAGACTTCCTCTACGAGACGCTGACATATCTCGCAAGCCTCTATAACGTGAAAGCCCTTTTTAGTTGTCTTCCACACACCAGACTTTTCACTTATGAAATCTGCTTCTTTTAAAGCGCTCAAATATCTCATGAGCTGAGAGTAACTCATTCCCACTGCTTTCATCATTCTTGTCTTACGCTCACCTTTTTGAGCAGTTTTCAAGATCCTCAAGAGTATGTCATGCCACGATCTCCTCCTACGAGAAACTCCAGGTTTGGTAGCAGGCAGCTCTCCGTTCTCTTCCAATCTGATATTCATAGTTAACCCTTTAGGTTTCTATATTGTGTTCAATAACATATATTTCTTATTTAGTTCACGAGCAAAATCTAGTAGAACACTCCCGTTTTCTTCTTTCCAGTTCAAACCGTGCAACAAATGGCGAGCCGAGGAAGAGATGGCTTTAGCAAGCAGCATCTCCACTTGTTGAAAGTTCGAATTTTCTGTGTCCGGGCATCATTATGCTGAGATTTCGAATACAGTAAGAGTTCTCGCGAGTATCGTAGGAGAGCCAACTTCTCTAAAGAACTGCACGTTCACCGTATGAAGTCCAGAGTTTAGTGAATCTGTCAGAAATTCTATGTGTCCTGGGATCTTGTACGTTCCACTGGCGGGTGGTCCCGTTGAGCATACATACATACTGCTATTGTATGCGCCGTCAACAACGATCCTCACCCAAATTGATGCAGGCGCGCGCGCTGATCTGAGACTTTTTTTTGACTCTTTCACGTACCACACTGGCTGCTTATTACAGCATATGCTTGAGGCTGCTCCTAAACAAATCTGCGTAAGACCTATGGTTGTTAGAGCCGGCCCAGTAGAGGCTGTAAGGATGTAACGCAATTGGATAGGAATTATTGACCCCATTTTGGGTTCTCAACTGTCATTATGATTTCAAGTAGACCTGTCGTAAAGAATACGCAGCTTATCGTAATTAGGAAACAACGTTTCGATACGTCTTGACACCCCCCTCCCCCCCCCGTTTTTTATCATGAGGTAATCGCTGAAAAGCATTAGATTCACGCTTTGACACCGATGAAGGCTATGTACAGGTTCTAACGCAGATGTCGAATATCGACTCGTCTCCAGAGGTTGAGGCGACATTTATATCAAAGAGTCCGTAGTAATCTGATGGATTACTTGCCTTTGCCAGTGGTTCAGATGCCGTTCAAAGATGAATGTGGAATATGTGGCAGAGTTTTCTCGTACAGCTATCTTAAGCGATGTCAGAGATGTAAACGCTTGTTCTGTAGAGACTGCATGGTACCAGACGTTTCAACAGGTGACCCTACAAAAATGCTATGCCTAAATTGTGCGAGAAGAACTGTTTCACCGCGTTCCGTTGGCAAGTATGACCCGCTTAGACGCTACTTGATGTTTAGAGCTGCCTTCACAAATGCCGTTGAACTTCATTTTGCCAAAATAGATGGAATAATCAGCGACAACTTGCCCATGAGTGCATTTCGTAACGAAAAATGGTGGAACAATTCATCAAGTAGCTGTCATGCTAAGTCATGGTTGGATGCTGGATGGAGAATGCATGAGGTGAACTTACTAGAAGGCTACGTCGTTTTTCAAAAAGTGAAGAGCGTACGCACTAAAGGCTATAGAAAGAAGAGGTCAAGAAAGAAAGCTAAGAAACCTTTCACGCCAGCACCCTACCGTTTTCCAAGAAGCAGAAAAATCTCAAAAACCAAAGCAGCCAAGCTTTATGCAAGACTCAAAAATCTGGAACGAAAAAGAGCTGCTATGCCAAAATATCGAGGTAGTTTCAAGCCGAAATCAGCACAGGAGAAAAGGATGTACAACCCAGAAGAAAAACCAAAATAGCTTAAAAATATCTATCGCACTCTAATAGTAATCAAGCGGCCGTCGTCTAGTCTGGTTTAGGACACAGATGCATGAGTGCGGTGTAAGCCTTCCAAGCCTGTGATCCCGGGTTCGAATCCCGGCGGCCGCACCAAAAGCAGTTTTTTGAAAAAGACAGGTTGTTGTGTCAACTAAGCCTATGACATCAGTCTTTGATATTTGCAATACAAAAAGCTCTACATTGAACAGTTTTTTCCTGTACGTTTTCTACAAGTGCGCTATCTAGGAGTTGCTTTTTATAAACTTCGGAAGCTTTTCGCATAGCTCGCAGAGGTTCTTCACAATCAGATCTGGTTTCTGTTGACTTTCGTTCAAGGCTTTCATTGAATAGAACTGTGAAGGAACGAAAGCCGTTTTCATTCCTACGGTTTTTGCACCTTTTATGTCCTCTAGGGGACTGTCTCCAACATAAAGGGTTTCACAGGCTGGAATTTTAAGTCGTTTTAGTGCTTCGTTGAAGATTTTCGGATGAGGTTTGCGCCAGCGGTTGGCTTCTGAAACTATGATAGCGTTGAAAAACTTGTTTAAATCTAGTTTTCTAAGCCCAGCGTAGACTACTGGTGCATATGTGAAGTTTGAAATTAGACCCAGCTTGTAATCCATTGAAACCATTTTCAAAATCTGTCTTGTGCATCGCCTAAGCTTGAGCGAACTCAAATAATCCTCAAAGAACATGTTCACAGCAGTTTTTATATGTAAATTGTCAGGGTTTGTTTCTAATCCTAGGCTGTTTAGAGCATCTGAAATCCAAACGGCGTTGGTGACCTCGACAAGTTTCTGGTAACGGATAACACGATATTTCTCATGTGCACGGGTGTATGCTTCTAAGAAGCTCTTGGAGTCAACGTTGAAACCAGCATTCGCAATAGCCTTGTACAGTTTCATCTTTGAAAGATTCAAACTGTAATTTTTCACATTTGTTAACGTGCCGATGAAATCGAAAATCACTGCTTTAATGGGTGACAAGCCGAAGCACTCTACACTATATATTTGTCTGTTTTTTCAAACTCTTTAACGATTTCCATAACTCCTTTTGGAAGAGTAGCAGTCTTTAATGGGATTCCTTTGAGTAAAACCCATGGACTTTTCTCAGCAATTAATGTGGCAACGTGGTTTTCGCCGAAGCATTTTCCGGCGATTTCGTAAACTAGTTGCCTAACCTTGCGTTCTGAGAATTGACCTAAAGCGTGTAAGTATTCATGAAGCAGCAAATTATAGATCAAAGCACTAACTACGCGTTTCGACTTGATTTCCTCTTCAACTATTTGAACTAGGGTTCTGTTCAAGACAATGTTGTTTGTTCCAAGTGGGTGGTAAGCTCCCAACTGTAGGGGTAAGTCGTCCAGAAAAAGCATCATACCTCGTCTATGCTTGTGTAGAGTAAACTTCACAGTGTCTTTAACAATCTCCCAGATTTCACCATATTTCGCTGCATTCTCCAAACGACTACGAAACCTGTCAACAACCGAAGACTCAACCATAGTCCATCAACATCTGACCAAACAATTGTTTACAGCAGGAAAACTTCCGTTGAGATATCATTCTTACATTCCTCCACTCTTCTCGTGCACCATCAACCTTGCCTTTTTTGTCCATTAATAACTTTGCTGTTGTTAACCTTTCAAGCCTAGTTCAAGCTGAATAAACCTCCAAATCCAAGTGGAGCCTCAAAGAACAGCCAACGCGTCAGGCTTCATCTCTCGGAAACAGTTATTTGGAAAAGTACCAAGTGTATTATCAGTGAAAAAGAACG
>SOJA01000055.1 GCA_004376975.1 Candidatus Bathyarchaeota archaeon | reverse complement strand
TCCGTGCTCGTTCTCGGTCGGTAAGGAGATTTGTTAGGATGAGATGCCCGAATTGTGGGCATGTAAACGTTATTGATCTTCATCAACCTGTTTATGTGGATTCATCGCTTGATCGTGGGCAAACTATTAGGTGCAAGAAGTGTGGACATATAATTAAGCGCGCAAGCGGATAGGGCTAGCATGTGTATACCCAGGAACATGTTATCTTAGCTTATTTTGGAAATGATGTTGGGAGCTACTATATGAACAAAATGAACAAGACTGAAGTTTTGAAAAGGTTTATATGGGAATTCAACAGATTCAGCTTTCTATTGGTTGTACAAGGAGAAAGTTGAATGGGAAGATTGCTAAAAAATGAAACGTTGAACTACTGGGTTTGTGGCATAGTTTTCAGTATAATCTTCGCAATAATAGGTGCCATAACCACTTTTGCAATGAATGCGGTAGAACTAGTGGTAGGAGCTATTCTTGGATTCATTCTCTACATAATTGTTATGCCATATATTACTGGGCGTCTGGTGGATTTCGTCTCGGACAGGTGGATGGACTAGCCACATTAGAGAACGTCGAGTTGCACTCGGAAAAATCTATCATCCTTTTTTCTCTTTTTATTTAGGCTCTGCTTATTTTTCAAAGTGTTTATGTTGGAATGATGCCTCGAAGAGTCGTTTACTTCCACTTGCTACCTCTTAACATTATCATGCATAATCGGGTCATTGCTCTGCTGAACGCGCATATTTCTTCGGGCCCTCAGCTTTCGTTTCCCATCCCTTTCTTTTCCAGTTTGCGTATGATCTCCAGCGCTTCCTCTATCACCCTTACTTCACCTGTGATTTTTCCAAAGTATTTTTGAAAGTTGAGGATTTTCAGCACTGCTATGCCTTTCTCTGTAATAGCGTAAAGTGTCTTCTCATTCAGCTGTCGTTCTTCCAGAAGCCTGTTTTTTACTAGAAAGTCTAAATGTTGTTTGAGAAGCACACAGTGCATGTTAGCTTCATATGCTATGTGCTCAAGGGTCGAAGGGTTGTTCACTAGAACTTCTAGGATGCTTTCGTATGACTCTAGTTTTGACTTTCGCATTTGAGTGCACTGTCTCCTAGGTTTTCTTTACCATAGATAAATCGCTTGTGAATTCTGAATCTTTAGCGGTCAGGTTCGTCAGCAAAGCCGGTGAAAACAATTATGTGGAGTATGCAGAGTGCTGGAGAATCGAATTGGAAAAAAGTTTAGTTTTTGCCCAGATCATCTTAGCAGACTGTGATCGCATAAAACTGAGCTTCATTAGCCTCTTTCCTTTTCTAGAGACTGGTATCATTGGCGGTGAAGCTTCTGATTTTCTCTGAAAGTTTGTTAATGTCGTAGTGAGCTTTCATGTCTGCTCTCCAGTCCTTCGGAAGCTTCTGCTTAAACCTTCCAGTTACACGTCCATCCATCATCACTATTATCCCCTTATCCTCAGGACTGCGTAATAGTCTCCCAGTAGATTGAGCTAAAGCGTTTAGGCATGGGATGCCATTCGCATATTCCATAGCTTTGTCCCCGAATTTCTCTCTGAAAAATTTGACTAGCACCATTTGAAGTTCAGTTCGTTTCGGATAAGGCAAACCCACTGCTATTACAGCTGAAAGCAACGATCGTCCATTCATAGACATGTCAACACCCTCACTTATTTTGCCTCTGGCAACTCCGAAAACAATACATTGTTTATGGGACTTCAAGAACTGGAGTAGATCAACAATCCTGGTGTGTCTCTCCTCAAGAATAAAGGGTAAATCAAAACTTGCGGCTTTGGCAACTTCATGCATTATCGCATAAGACGGAAAATAAACAGCAACCCTACCATCAACTTCTTCGATAATTCTTTCTAAATGGTTAGCAATTCTTTTCCACTGAGCTTCACTGCGCCTCTCAAACTTTGTTGTAACAGACGTATCCACAACGATTAGCCTGTTTTCTCGTGGAAAAGGGCTTGGAAGCTCAATGCGTTCACAGCGGCTTCTGTCAATTCCTAAAACATCAATGTAATAATCGGTGTGCCAAAGGGTTCCAGACATAAGTATGGCTGAACGAAGCTCATTGATGATGCTTGCAGCCATGGCTGGATCAAGACACTTGATCCCAAGTCTTGCACGCTGTCTTTGGTCCCTATCAAACTCAGTTTTCACGTACCGAGCGTAACTCGGGCCAGCTAGGCTAACCCAGTTTGAAAGGAAAGTTGCACATCTGGATAGATAGGAAATCGGATTTCTACCAGCCTCAGCTCTCTTGTAACGAATAGCCTCCCCCATTTCTGAGAGTTCAGAAATAATTTCTAGTAGCTTCTCAGCGTTGACGCTTAACCTTTCCAACAAGGGCTTGACTATCTCACGCTTTTCTATGACATGCTCAACATTGAATCCGAATTCTCCGTGCACCCTTTTGCCAAGCTTAACAATCAATTCATGCAAGGCATCCAATAAACCTAAATCATCGACGCCGAAAATCTCAACCTCCCTCTGGGCTCTTGTGACAGATGTTGATGAAAGTTCATCTGAAAGAATGTCAGCGGCATAGTGTGGTAAACTGTGAGCCTCATCGAAAACGCAGTTTACATCCTTCACTTTTATTCCAGCTCTTCCAAAAATCGATTTTCTCACAGAGTCAACCAGAATATAATTGTAATTTCCAACAATGACGTCTGCATACTTAGCAAGAACATTAGTTACTTCGTACGGGCAAAGACCAGCATCAAGGCTTATCTGATATACCTCATCGGGAAGTAAAGGACCAATTCTCTTGATTTTATTAACAACATTGTAGGCACGAAGGCTTAGCTTCCTCTTTTTGTAGGTCTTCTCATAGTACCTGCAAGTATTTCCAAAAGCTCCATCCCTCAAATTTCTACAGTAATGAAGAAAGCCGCCGTAACTTATGTTCCTAAACCCTGTATTCTCACGAACATAGGGACACATCCTTCTCTTGCTCGTAAAAATGGATGCAACAAGATTAACGCCTGAATGCTCCTTGATTCTCTTAAGCTCCCTACAATAGATCTCAAGCTGATTCCGTGTTCTAGTCAAAACAACAAGCCGCCCAACAGAATCATCCAGCTCTTTCGCCATGAAAAACGCTGTCAAGACAGAAATTGACTTTCCAGTACCACATGGAGAAGAAAGCAAGCCGATCTTTCCGTTTTTAATGACTCTAGAGGCAAAACCTATTGCATCTTGTTGGAAAGGACGGAAACATGGGTAAGGAAAGAATCTTTCCCGGCCCAACTTGGCTTTTTTCGGAGCTTGTCTCGACGGTTCTTCAACAACAACCTGTTTCTTTCTTAAAAAACTCCCACATTTACTGCAGAAAAGGCTTGCCTGATAATCCTCAATGGAATGAATAGCACCGCAACGCGGACAAACATATCTTATTCTTCGAGGCAACCTTCCCAAACCCAATTAGCAGATAGAAACTCATAATCATAACCTTTTCTGAACTATGACAAAATTATGGTTTGGACCAATTCAAACTAAACTCACGGCGAAATCGTTTCTGTTGAAAGGAAAGGATTAAGAGTTCGGCTGTACATTTTGATTTTTCCGTGATAGATGATTACGAGGAAGCTTAACATTTGGGATTCGTTGACCCTTTAACTGCAGTTGTCGTTTCCTTCTTTTTTCTTGGAGTAATGCTGTATAAACATGTAAATCTTGGAATAACCCTGAACTTAACGGCGCTGTTTTTAGCTTTACTTTCACTTGACTGGCAGGGGATTCCAATGATAATTTATCAAACATCAGTTGATTTACGTACGCTTTCAGTTGTGTTTGCAACCTTCGGAATAATGCTGATCAGTCAACTCTACAAAGAAACAAAGGTTATCAACGATTTAAGTGAGAGTCTAAGCAGAATAATCAAAAACTCAAAGCTTGTAGTCAGCATACTTCCAGCAATTATTGGGCTTCTTCCAGTTGCAGGCGGAGCATTAATGTCAGCACCTCTTGTAGAAGCTGAAGCCGAGAAACTGGGGTTGAAAGCTGATAAGAAAACATATGTGAACGTTTGGTTTAGACATACAATATTTCCAGTGTACCCCGTAAGCCAGGTTCTCATACTTACGGCGATGCTTACAGGATTAACGGTAATATCTATTATAATGCGCCAGATTCCAGTGGTCATATCGATGATTGTTGTTGGCTACCTTATCGGTTTGTGGAAAAATCCGAAAACAGCAAAAAAGGAAAACTCTAAGGCACATTTAGGTTCAGAGCTGAGACGCTTTACAATTGCGTTTTTCCCGATACTGGCAACAATAATAGCGATTATCGGTTTAGATGTGAATGTCGCGGTAGCATCATTCATAGGGGTAGCTGTTCTTCTTATAATTGCCAGACCAAACTTCAGAACTTTCACTAAACCCTTCACGAACTGGGCAACCTACGGAATAACACTTGCAGCTTACGGCGCATTTTTGCTGCAGAACGTGGTTAAAGCAACAGACTTCCCAGAAATTTTCGGGGGATTCTTAGCTACCGGAGGCGTTAACAATCTTGTATTGTTAACCTTTGTTCCAGCGGTTTTAGGTTTTTTCACCGGTTCTCCGCTGGCGGGAGTAGCCATAAGCTACTCGATGATAGAGGGGATAATAGAGTTCATTCCTAAAAGCGCAGCTTTGCTCTACCTAAGTAGTTACCTTGGATACATAATCGCGCCAACCCACCTCTGCCTAGTCCTGACAGCTGACTACTTCAAATGCTCACTAGGCAAACTCTACAAATACTTTGTTCCTTCATTGGCATTTACGTTTGCAACAGCGATACTGCTATACCTTCTAGTCTA
>SOJA01000043.1 GCA_004376975.1 Candidatus Bathyarchaeota archaeon | reverse complement strand
CGTGGACCAGCCCAAATCATGCCAGCCATACGCCGCGCAATCCTTGGCTCCTTCCTAACAGCTGAACCAGTGATTCTAGAACCTATCTACAAAATCGGAGTATCAGTTCCAGCCCAATGGGTCGGCGAATCCTCCAGCCTAATCACACGTAAACGTGGAAGAATACTCTCTTCCGAACAGAGAGGCGCCCTAACAACCATCACAGGCTACATCCCAGTCGCAGAAACCTTCGGCATAGCCCCAGAGATGCGCTCCGCAACCTCAGGTCATGCCTTCTGGCAATGCAGTTTTGACCATTGGGAAAAAGCCCCAGAAAACGTTGCAGCTGAAATTATACAGCAAGTTCGCGAAAGAAGAGGCTTACCACCGGACATACCATCATCCAAGAAATTCATAGACGAAATATAGAACAACCCGTTTCTAACCCAAAACTCTTATCCTGCGCAAACCTGAAAACGATCATGAGAGAAGTCAAGTACAAAAAGATAAAGGATGCAGAAAAAAAAACTACCTTGTAGTGCACATGCAATAGAACAGTTATAATATTTACAATCTCTGTCTACATCTCGGACAACATGATTTGACCGTAGACTTTGGCATCCTAGAAAACTGCTGCTTTATTATATGACATAGCTCGTGTTAAATAGTTCGATGACAAAATTGGAAGCATCAATCATGCAGCTCTTGAGGCTGAAATAGCTAACAAAAATCTGAGGAGAAGATAGCTCATATCAAACATTGCGTAGCTGCCCACCTGTCCCGAGGCAAAGATAAACCTCAAACTTGAGAAGCGAAAATCCTTTTTTGATGCAGACAAGCTGGATGTGCTAGGCACTGCAGGCGCCGCCAACTCCTTCATGATGGCAGATCAATATGACCAGAAAATCATTTCAGATGTTCCACTTGAAGAGTATCTCGAAGATAATGTTGTCGAACAAAACACTGGAGGAAAGATTAGAGATATTTCAAAACACTCTGCCAACCTAGAATATGAGTTGAAGTTCACGCTGTACCAGAAAGGTTGTACACTCAAAAAAGCAATGGAAATAATCAGAGAGACTGCAGTTTATGAAAAACTTTGAAAAACTAGAGATGGAAATTAAAGGAGAATTGTAATCGTTGATTATTTCTCTTCTTTTTCTTCCTTTTCTTTAACAACTTCGGCTTCTGCGAATCTTCTGCTTATTCTTATTATCTTTATCTTGACGTGGTCGCCTGGCTTTGCGTTCGGTATGAAAATTACTAAACCTTCTATTCGGGCTATGCCTTCTCCTCTACGGCTTGCCTCTTGAATGTCAACTTCATACTCTTTTCCTATTTCAACTGGCTTTGGAGCGAAACTGTTTCCTCTGCCGAAGCTTCTTCTTCTTTCCATTCGTTTCACCTCTCATCTCATTTGATAAAAGCTGTTCCATTTGTATTCATGTTTTACTTCACGGCTTGCTCAACCGTGAATTCCCCATATTTTCCTATGTTTAACTGAATTTCTCCTCTGAAGCTTGTGACGTATCCCTTTTCCACTTTGACCTTGTCGTCGACGTTTACCTGGTTGATCTGCTCATTCCATAACGTCAGTTTTATGGTGCCTGTTTCGTCTTCGATAATTGCTGTTGCTACATTATACGTTTTGTCTCCGAATCTCGCGTGAACCTCGCGTGTCTCAGATTTTTCTCTCACTATACCTTCAACACTGACGCTTTTCAGTCCATTCCGCAAATCCTTTATATCCAATTTTCATCCACCCTGCTTAAACAATTTTTTCCGCGACGGCGAATTTCCCGCCAACCGATACAATCTTAACATTGACGCGTTCCCCAACCTTGCTTCCATGAACAAAAATTATGTAGCCATGCATTCTCGCTATTCCGTCACCTCTACTTCCAATGTCATCAATAACAACTTCCATTTGCTGATTCTTCCATATAGGTGCCTTTTGTAGAAATGGCTTGCTTGGGCGATATCGCCTTTTGCTTCCACGCTTTCTCATTTTTCTTTTAGCGTTTCTTATATTTTCCGGCAGTCTTCTTCCCATATTCTGTTTTCGTCCTTATCGCGGAACTAACTGCTCCAACAAAACTCCAGTGCCACAATAGTGGTACGAGCTTTTTGAAGGCTAGCTAACTGCAGAAAAGCCGTTCCGCCATATAAATCTTGCTCGGCATTTTTGTTCAGGATATTCTATGTTGACAGCAACAGAAGGTAAAGCCTAGAGCAACCGCAACTGGTGTTACTTGTTGTGATGTTTTGTAGATGAAGCTTGTAGTCCTGTGATTCTTTCCTCTATGTTGGCAATCACTGCATCTTAGCCTTAAAATGCAAATAGAAAACTTTCAATCAGAGTGCTTACAAAGTAAGCTACTGTAGCGATGAGAAAGCTTTTTGTCCATGAGACTTCAGCTAACAACCGGAGAGCAATCGAGCATAATGCGATTGTCCAGACGTGTATTGCTATTTGAACGCAGTTGTTTATAACCGAAAGAAGCAATGTTTCCTCCAAAATTTTATTGTATGCAATTTCATATTCTCCTTTCACACCACTTAGAAATTCAAGAGAACAATAACGTGCCGGCGCAGCCGCGTATGTAACAGTGTTTATCACAGCTTGGACAAAAAGCGTTATCGAGGCGAACCCCACAAGAATGACTAAGAGTCTCCAAACAGGTTTGTTTCCAAATGCTTTGCTCATTATGTAGAGCATTCCGCTGAGGATGCCCCATTTAATTGTGAACTGAACAAAAGCGAATAACGAATAGTTAAGCATGTAGATGGGAGCATCTTCCAATTCAGATTTAAAAACTCCTCGGAAAAATAATCCGTCAATTCGCACAGTCATATCTGTGTTCTCAGGCAGTTGGAATTCAAATCTTAATCGTGTTATGTTACTCCAGTCAGCTTGAGTTGTGCCTTCCCACCAAGGCTTACTTTCAGGTCCTGTTGGAATTGTAACGTTGTTCCATATTGTACTGTTGAATGGGGTTAAATGGTTTGTGAGGTCGTAGTGGAAATAGTCTGCTGAACTGGAATATAAGAAAAGACTTGCGTTTTCAAGCTTCGTTGTCGTTAAGCAAATCAGCTTTATTCTGAAGGACATGTGCTTATAGCCTTCAACCCCTGAACAGTTTACTGGTTCTATACCGTTTAGCTGCATCCAGATTAACGTGCCATTAACGATTGAAAACTCTATACTTCTGTTTCCATAGTAGGTTCCGTTTATGCAGTCATCATAATTCACTTTCGGAGTCGGCGTCCACAAGGTGCGGTTTTCCGTCCATTCATCCAGCTGCGAAGCTGTAGGCAAAGTTTGTTCAACATAAGTTTTAGATACAACAACATAAACAAATCCCATGTTTGCCACTGCAAAAAGAATCATTATTAAAATTGGCCCTACGTATTTCGGGTTTTCAATGATTTCTTTGAAGGCTTTAAACGGTGAGTAAATAACTTTGAATATGTCGAAAGCAAACAACGGTTTATACTCCATCTATCTGTGACTGCTGCAGTTTATCGATGATTTGTTACATTCCAAGTTTCAGTCGCCTGTAAGTTGTGTAATCCACATATTCCAAGAAGGGATTCTCAGCTTGGTATCTAACCGTCATTTTCTGCCGTTGCTTCTTGTCTGCTATTTGGCTTGTAGTTGTCAGCGAGTAAGCGTCGCTTCCAGCTCCAGAACCATAACTCACAATTAGGATGCGTTCATCCGGCTTGGCTATGTCTAGGACTGCTGCTAGACCCAATGGTGAGGCACCGGAGTACGTGTTGCCAAACTTGGCCACTTGAAGTGATGTCGAATACTGTTCTTCCTTGAACCCGAGCTCCTTGGCAATTCTCACTGGAAACCTCAAGTTTGGTTGATGTGTAACAAAGTAGTCAATGTCTTTCACTTGCAGGTTAAGCCGCTTCATCAGTTTTTCAGCTGCCTTCCTAACATGCTTGAAGTATGCTGGGTCGCCAGTGAATCTTCCTCCATGCATTGGGTAGGGTTCTCCATCTCTTCTCCAGAAATCAGGTGTATCGGAGGTGCATGAGTACCATCCTTCAATTTCAGCTATAACATCATATTTCCCGAAGATGTATGCGCATCCGCCATATCCAACGAACAGGTCTAGTTCGCCTCCTGGACTGTGCCTTGGAGCAGCTTGAGAGTTATCTGCACCTATTACCATGGCATATTGAATATTTGATTTCGGATAGTTTACCAGGGAGACTGCATCTTTAAACATGCTTGTTGCTGCTTTGCATGCGAATTCTGTGTCTACAGCGTCAACTGCCTGCACATCTTCATCCTCTTCGCCAAGCTTTAGAACCTGAGCAACTTTTGAAGCTATGGGCTTAACGGCGTATGGATTGGATTCTGAGCCTACATATATCTTGCCGATAAGCGAGCTGTCAACTGCAGAATGGATTAAAGCAAGTTTTCCAGCTTCAACAGCAGCGGTTATTGCGTCTTCATCGATAAAGGGTACTGAACGTTCTATGTTTCTTTCTCGTATTCTGAATTTTGAAGTGTAGACTCCGTAGCCGACTATTCCAGGTGCGTCATACTCCCTGTTTGGTTTGACAGGAGTGTATTCTTGGTGTGGATAGTATTTGTCTGCAAAGGTGAAAGCTAAAGAAATTGTTGGGATAACGTCGTTTCTTCCTACAGAATAGCGTCTCCTGAACCTTGGAACAACAGTTCTTCCCTCGAAAGCTGAAAGATCTATTTCTTCATTGTCTTTTGTTATATGATCTGTCACTCTTGCTGGAACCCTTATCTTTCCATCGTGGAAGGATACTATGCCATAAATGTAGCTGTGCAGCTTCGTAAACTTGTTTGTCGGCTCATTTATGAAGGTGCATACTTCCAGTTTACCTTTGTCGTAGAATAAGTCCAGGTCAACCATTTTTCCGAAGCTTTTTCTTCCGCAGTTTCCACAGTAATCTTTCAAATCAAAATATTCTTTTCCGCATATTTTGCAGCGTCTTCCCCTCAGCCGATCGCCAAGGTATGAGACCCTTCTTTCTATCGGTTCACTACTCATCCTCAATCTCTCCCTAGGATGTAAACATACCCCTTAGTTCCAAACCCTTCAAGCTCAAGCACACATCCAAGCTTTACTCCGTTGCTTTCAATCTGCCGTTCACCAGCTTCACCCCTCAACTGCTTGAAAACCTCAAAAACCTGTGCTCCTCCTGTCGCGCCCAACGGATTTCCATCAGCTTTCAATCCGCCGTTCATATTCACAAAGAGTTTTTGCCCATTTACCTTATAATACCCCTTATAATCTTGACAACTCTCATAAATGTCCATCCACGCCCTTCCACGCTCGCAGAAACCTAAATCCTCAAGGGAAATCATCTCCATAACCGTGGACTGGTCGTATAACTCAGCAACTTGTATGTCCCGAAGGCTTATTCCAGCAGCTTTCAAAGAGTTTTTCATAGCCTTTTCACTTACTAGAAAGCGTGTCCTATCCTCTCTTGCCGGATAAGTCAGATAGTCTGTTGCTGAAGAGGCGCCGAGAACATAGACCGGTTCATCTGTGAATTTTCTGGCAGCTTTTTCACTTGTTAAGATGAGGGCGGTTGCGCCGTCGGATATTGGTGCAAAATCATAAAGTCCCAAGGGTTTTCGAGCGTTTTTTCTCGCTTTCAGAACTTGCTCAACTGTTATTTTCCTTTGATATTGAGCGTACTCATTCTTCATTGCGTGCAAATGATTTTTTACAGAGATTTGTGCTAGGGCTGTGTTCAGTTTTTCACAATCTTGGCCGGTTATGCCGTATCTTTTTATGTAAGCTCTGAGCATGAGCTCATGATTTGCTTCTGGTGTGCATCCTGCATAATAGCTCCAGGGGTCTTCTAGAAGCATCAAGTCGTCGCGTATCTTATCCCACCTATCGGTCATTTTCTCTATTCCACCAACCAAAACCGCACTGTATCTCCCAGCTTGAATGGCATTGCAAGCGTTCAGTAAGGCTGAACCAAAGGAACGAGTTACTTCCATTGGAACATGAAGCTCCGTTAATTCTGAAAGGAATCCCTCCTCAAGTCCAAGCTTATTTGTGATCGGTAGGAAATAGTCAGAAAGATAGCAAGCTTCCAGGTTTCCACGTTCTACGCCGGCTCCCTCTGAAGCTTCAAGCCAAGCCTCTTCGATTAGCCTTTCCGGTTTCTTCTCATAATGTTCTCCAAACTTTGTTCTCCCAACAGCAACTACAGCTGGACGATTAAGCATTTCATTTCACCCTTCTTATCAACTGCAAATTATCCTTTTCACAAGACTTTTAAGTGTTTGCCGTTTTCCAGCAGCACATTCATGCCTTACTTACAGACCACTATTGAAGTCAGTCAACGTAATTGGTTGAATAACAAATATCGTATTGTCCAATGGACGCGGAGATATTTGATGTCTTTACAGCTTCTAAGATTGTAGACAAAACAGCTTCTGAAATTCACGTGCTGGTTGTCTATGTTGGGTGACGCAATCCTAAAATAGGGAAACACAAATTCATACTAGGGATTTAATTGGTCGGCACTTTTCTTTCTCTGCTTGCTTCTATCTCTCCTGAGGAGTTATGGTTGCACTCAACCTACCGGTTTGTCTTCATAGTTTTTTAGGGATTTTCGCTTCGCGCGCGCTGGCGCTTGTTTGGTGGTTTATCAGAGGGATTGTCAAAATGGATGACACATTACTCTATTGGCTTGTGTCAGATGGTGAACCGTATATTTTTGATGCCGACAAAAGGAGGGAGCATTTCACGTTTAATAGTTAGCTATCAATTGCTTTTGGTGTTCCTTTCATATTGACTGGCATTCATGTACCGGATGACATCCTTATCCAGTTCGACATCCTAGGTGTAGGTGCAGTTGCCGTTTCAGAATTGATTCTACGTTTACTATTTGTTGCTGACGCTGCCGACAAGAACGGAGAAGAGGAGCGCGAAGAAGGAAGAGAGCAAGCGGAAATCGAAAAGATACTTTTAGATGAAGAACACGGTAGACTGAGAGACTAAAGTAACATTTTTATTATTCTCTGCCAGAATACGCTAACTATTACGTGGTCAAAATGAGGCTAACCGATCTAATCCATGTCACAATATTCACAGGCTTAAGCCTGACTTCTAGGAGGCAATTGTGGGGAATCGTTTCACTAGCATTCTCTTTAACGCTTTTCTTCATCAACCTTTTAGTCTTGACATTTTTTCTATATTTCGCAGGATTAATTGTCGTGGGCAAAAAGCAAGCTCTTTTCTCTGATGCCTTTGTAATCTCACTTCTTGGAACAGCATTGTCAACTTTGTTTTTGATGTTTATTCCTTACCCCTTAATCTCACTATTTCTCTTCATCTTTGTTTGGCTACTCCTTATCAAACGATTCTACGAAACAGGATGGCTTGGTGCAATAGCAGTCGCCATCTTAATTGTGCTGGTCTTTCTAGGGGTCACAATCATCCTGGCATTACTTTTCGGTTTGTTAGAAGCAATATCGAAATTGTTGTTTTCCTCTCTTGTTTCTTTTCTTTAGGAGTGTTAAACCTGTTTGAATCCTAGAAGAACCACTGTGCTTCTCGGTTTAGCCTTCATAGGTCTTCTAGCCCTGTCTTACGTCGAAAACAGGATTTTCTTCAGCATTCTAGGCGACATTTTCAGCAATCAGTTTTTAGCCGTTGGGATGCTTTTCATAAATAACATTCTTGTAATCTCTCTCATACTACTGGGCATGACTTTCTACGTTAATCTAGTTCTAAACTTCTTCAAGAAAGGGAAATATGAGCAAGTTGTGCTTGAGCATCCAAAAACCTTTGCAATAGTATTTACGATAATGATTCTTTTCCTAAGCATTCTGAGAGGAAGTAACCTCATTTACGGTGGAATAAACATTGAAGATTTACCTCTGATTCTACTTGTAAGTGCGCCTATAGGAATGGTTGAGGGATACGGCATATACTTAACCATAAAGAAAACGTTAAGCAGAAAAATAACCATGAAAAGTCTAGTTTACATTTACATTATTTTTCTGATAGCAGCTGTAATGGAAGTCGGCTTCATAAACCTCCTAATATGGGTTGCGCAGGGATAGAATCGTAGAAACGCTTTGTTACTCATGTTTGCTACGAATAATCAAGTTTAGGAGGATTCGTTGTTGAACCCGTCCTCCACTGCATCGGCTCCAGATTTACCGTATTCCTGCAAGGCATGAGATTGATGATAAAGGCAAGTCAGTTATACAGATCTTTTCGCATCATCATTCCAACTGCCGAAAAAAATCATGTTAGGTTTAAGAGGTTGAGGAAGAAGTTATCGCCTCTGTTTTTTGTGGATTTAATTTGGAAATGGACAGGTTTTGGTTGGGCATCCACCTGCATATTCTGACTCTGCAGAAACAAATTTTCTCTTTTCAGTCTTTATCTCTCCTATGTTAAGAACCTGCTCTGGCCTGCTTCTATTTCGATAGATGGTTATTCCCTTGCATTTCAGCATGTAAGCCAGCTGAAACACTTTTTCCACATCGCCAATTGCAGCGTCTTCCGGAAGGTTAACGGTTTTTGAAACCGCATTGTCAGTGTACTTCTGGAATGCTGCCTGCATTCGAACATGCCACTCTGGTTGGATATCTAAAGCCGTGACAAAAACTCTCTTAACATCTTCAGGAACTCCCCTAATATTCTGAACTGAACCTGTCCTCGCTATTTCCTCAAGAAGCTCAGCACTGTAGAACCCTCTTTCTTTCGCTGTTGTCTCGAACAGCGGATTCGTTTCAAAGAGCCTAGTTCCGTTCAAGACGTTCCTCATGAAGGATATGGCAAACAACGGTTCAATTCCGGAGGAGCAGCCAGCTATGATGCTTATGCTTCCTGTCGGCGCGATCGTCGTTATCGTAGCATTTCTCATACTGTGATACTTGTCTTTCCATACACTCATGTCAAAATTTGGAAATGAACCCTTTTCTTCACCAAGCTCAACAGACTTCTTTCTCGCTTCTTCTGCAACAAACTTCATTATTTTCTCAGCGATTTTCAAAGCTTCTTCAGAATTGTAGGGAATCCCAAGCTTTATGAGCATGTCAGAGAATCCCATCACACCCAAACCTATCTTCCTATTAGCTTTAGTAATTTCCTCTATTTCCTTCAAAGGAAACTTGTTCACATCTATAACATTATCAAGAAAATGAACAGCACATCTCACGGTTTTCCTCAGTTTTTTCCATTCTATTTTTCCGTTCGCGACCATTCTAGAAAGACTTATGGACCCTAAGTTGCAAGACTCATAAGCAAGTAAAGGCTCTTCGCCACAAGGATTAGTTGCCTCTATTCTCATCTCCGGAATCGGGTTATACCTATTAACTTCATCAATAAAGATTACCCCAGGGTCTCCACTCTTCCAAGCAGACCTTGACATCAAATTCCAGACCTCTCTAGCCTTGAGTTTTCTCATCTTTTCTTCATTTCTTGGGTTGATGACCCAATATTCCCCGTCTTCCTCAAGTTTTTTCATGAAAAAATCAGTAATAGCTACTGAAACATTGAAGTTTGAAAGAACTCCTGTTTCTTGCTTAGAAGTTATAAACTCAAGTATATCTGGGTGATCTACCCTTAAAATACCCATCATGGCGCCTCGTCTTTTTCCTCCTGCCTTTATAACATCTGTTGCCGTATCAAAGACACGCATGAAACTCACAGGACCAGAAGCAACTCCCTTCGTTGACTTTACAAGATCACCTTTCGGTCTTAACTTGGAGAAATTGAAGCCAACTCCTCCGCCGCTCTTCTCGATCAAAGCCATATTCTTCACTGCAGTGAAAATGCTTTCCAAAGAATCCTCAACAGGTAGAACGAAACATGCAGATAATTGACCGAGTCCTGTTCCCGCATTGAAAAAAGTTGGAGAGTTCGGGAGAAACTCAATTCTCGACATCATTTCATAAAAATCGTTTTCACTTGCCTTTGAAGTTTCATCATGTTTTCTATCAGCCTTCGCTATGGCTTTTGCAACTCTCATAAACGTTTGAGCAGGAGTTTCAATAATTCGCCCATCTTCATCTCTCAAAAGATATCTCCTCCTCAAAACTTCCAGTGCATTAACCGTCAACTTCGGCTCTTCTATCCCAAGTTTCTCTCTTAATCTTCGTAAGGCATCTTTCTTCTTTCTATAGGCTTGATACTCATCCGCAACTTTTTCGTAACCTCCCTTTTTCAAAACTTCTATAACAAGGTCTTGAGCATCCTCAACTGAAGGGATGCTCTTGTCAAATTTTTTCTCCAGAAGCTTAACAACTTCCTCAGTTATGTTACCCGCCCTTTCCCCATTCCAAAGTTCAACTGCAATGAAAGCTCTATGAATCGCATCATTAATTCTGCTAGAATCGAAATCAACGATTCTTCCATCTCTTTTCCTTATTTTTGTTATAGACATGACTGCCCTATTCAGATATGTTCAAATCTCAATATAAAACTAAAACCTAGAGCTTATGTGAGAAACACCGTACCTAACGTACAGCCTGCGTCAAACACCACCGCCCACATAACCAAGCTTAATTATTCTAAACCATAGAATTAAACGCTACAGAAGATCTTAGACTCGAAAGACACTCTACCTTAGATTTCCTTTTCTGTGATTTCTATTCCTCGCCTCTCCAATTCATTTGTAAACGCAGAGAAAAACTCTTCGCTCCGACCCAATCTTTCAAGAGGAACAACCCCCTTCTCCTCTACAGCCTTATTTAGCATCAACTGCGCGACAATTGATGCTGAATAAGCTGTAGTTCTCGCCATAGCAGTTATTCCTCGGCTTGCGTCAAAATGGTCCAACATGTGATAGATATAGCGCACTTGCTGGTTACTTCTAATGCCTGAAACCTCAACCTTCAAGGCTACAATATCCTTGATCTCTGGCCTTTGAAGATTTCGTTCAAAAAGCTTAGCCGTAAGCTTCCTTGGCGGCAGGCTTACACCATCAACACTAACTGGCTCTTCATCAAAAAATCCTAGCTCTCTAAGCAATCCAATTTTCTCTGCATGCCCTGGATATCGTAGCGTTTTCTCCCACATGTTGTTTACATCTTTAACCGTATGCAACAACGTTCTAAGTCCATCAGTGTAAAAAGCTTCAAGCATCCCTACCCCTGGAAACTCAACTTCTTCCAGTCCACTTAAGGTTTCCACCTCAGCTATCTCACCATTCTTAACTATTCTCGTTTTTCTCGTGTACTCATCGATGAGGTTTTCAGGAGACCATGTAACAATATAGCCTAGAGGCGGCACAGGTTTTTCAGGAATGCCGCCAACCATTATCTTGACTGCCAAAACCTTATCAAGTTTCGCTAAGGCATGTCCAACGAGAACATTGCTGATGCCGGGGGCTAACCCGCAGTCAGGAATAATCGTTACACCAGCTTTGACGGCCTTCTCATTTAACCTTAAAGGGTTTTCAGGCATGTATGAGACATCCACCAGATCACTTCCAGCCTCAGTACATGCTTCAATCAATTGATAGCCAAGGCTTCCAGGCAAAAACCCCATTATCAAATCAAAATTTCCTAAAGTGCTAACCATTTCACTGTGGTTTGACGCATCTAATTGAATCCAAGAAACATTGTCCATGCCGATTCTCTCTGCAACTTCCTTAGCTCTTGCCACGTTTTTGTCAGCAATAAGGACTTTAACTGAATTCATGTTTCGAGCAAAATCTTCAACTGCAATGGAACCTATATGTCCAGAGCCTACAACCAACACTTTCATAACCATGAAAAAGAAATCAGCGCCATTAAAGTTTTTCCTAAAGCCGTTAACCTTTTCATGAACCAATAAGCCTAAAATGTGAACGATGGATTTGAAAATTTTATATACTGCCATCTTAATTGTAACATTTGAGTATCATGGCTGACATTTGTTCGATATGTGGGCTTCCCAAAGACTTATGCGTATGCGGTGAAATCGGAAAAGAGCAACAAAGAATCCGTATAAGACGTGAAATTCGAAAGTGGAGAAAATCTTCAACAATAATAGATGGTTTAGACAAGAAGGACATAGATTTGGCAAGTCTGGCTCAAAAACTGAAAAATTTTTGTGCGTGTGGAGGAACATCGAAAAACGGTCAGATACTGCTTCAAGGAGACCATCGTAAAAAAGTTCACCAATACCTGATACGTATGGGCTATACAGAGGAAAACATTGATCTTCAATAATGGCAGAATAAGGTGAGAACCCCTGATGAAACTGCTACAAGACATGAAAGAAGTATTTAAAACATTAAGTCATCGAAAACCAACCAAAATATACTGTCCAAGATGTGGAAGTCGAAGGATTCACCTGTCCAGCAGTCTTAACTACTGGCTAACCCCTAAAAAGTACTTCTGCGAAAAATGCGGGTACAATGGTCCCATAGCTTTAGAACTTGAAAAGGAAGAAATTCAGCAGTAGTATTGTTAGTCAGGGATTTCCAAGTGCAGCTCTTTTTTCAAACTTTTGTATCTGTTTCTTACAGTAACCTCTGTTACTCCTGCAGCTTCCGCAATGTCCTTCTGTGTTTTCTTCTCATCATTCTGCAAACAAGCAATGTATAATGCTGCAGCAGCCAAGCCCATCGGATCTTTGCCAGCAGAAGCTCTTTTTTCTCTCGCCTTCCGAAGAATGTGGATGGCAACTCCTTGAGTCCTGCCGGAAATTCCCGTACTCTCAGCGATTTTCGAAACATACGTAAGCGGGTTGGCTATAGGCATTTGCACATCAAGTTCGCGAAGCAAGAGTCTATAGCAACGAGCAACATCTTTCTTTTCAACTAAGCTTGCTTCTGATATTTCACGCAGGGTTCTCGGGGTTCCAGTTCCACGGCAAGCAGCATATAGAGAAGCAGCGGAAATCGCAGCAATAGATCTGCCGCGGACCAGGCCTTTGTCCAAGGCTTTACGATAAATGACTGCAGCTTTCTCCTTAGTTGGAGATGAGATGTAGACTTTGTCTGCCAGACGGTCAAGCTCAGCCATGGCTTGAGCTAGGTTTCTATCAACTGAGGAGTGTACTCTTGACCGTATCTGCCATTTTCTTAATCGCCACATCTGTAGGCGTGTGCGAAGGGGCAGTTTTCTTCCGAATGCGTCACGGTCAATCTGGCTTATAGCAGTTGACAATCCTTTGTCATGGACGGAGTATGATGTTGGCACTCCTACACGGCTTCTTGATGCTTTTTCTTCTTTGGTGAAGGCGCGCCACTCAGGGCCCTTATCCATCATTTGTTCATTTACGACAAGTCCGCAGTCGCCGCATATGGTTTCGCCGGTGTCATAATCGTGAATAAGGTTTGTGCTATCGCATTCTGGGCATTTGTCAATTAAGCGTTGATGAACCTTGCTTTTTTGTTTAACCATTTATTCACCTTAGGTATTATGTGCTCTAGAACCGTCACTTCTTGTGTTCCTCATCAAAGATTCGGAATTAGAAAGTAGTACATCCGGCCCCGCGTGTCTACTCACAAGAAAGGTTTTAATATATAAACTTTACGGTTTACTCGAAAAGATTGGCTTAACAAATCTTGAATACTTACAATCACTAATAATCAAAAGGAAAGTGTCAGTATGATAAAACTTTCGGAAAAAGCACGTAGAACCTTGGAGAAAATTGTCAATGAAATGAGAACCAAAGAGAATGTATATGGTGTAGGACTCTTTGGAAGCTGGAGCCGAGGGGACGCCACAAAATCAAGTGATATTGACTTGCTAATACTTGACAAAGGCAACTTTAAACATGAGTTTGTAGAAAGAACCGAGATTAACGGTCTGCTCATAGATTTAGATCATATTCCCAAACAGTGGCTTTATGGTCCAATGCCGCCGGAAACTGATCAGAAAATATACGAGATGCAAGTCCTCTACGACAGGGACTGGTCACTAACCAACATGAAACTCTTAATGACTAAATCCTACGGTTCACCCGAAAGAGTTGACATCAGAACAGAAGCACACATCATAGAATCTGACATATACCTAAGTCGTGCAACTTCAGCCTTCGCAAGAGAAGACTTCCAAAGCGCACAACTCTTCGCCACAATGGCTCTGGAGAAGGTTTTGAGAGTTTTAATGGAAATTGCCTTGGAACCTTTTTCAACCAGCAGATTCATCCAGAAACTCGAAGAATCCACAACGAAACTGGAAATGCAGAACCTGTTTACTGGATACTTGGAGATATCAAAGTTAACACGAGCAGACAAAGCAGATGTTGAGGGCAAACTGAAGCTTTTCAAAGCGATCTGGGACGAAATAAGCTTTTCAGCCAGCCAAAATCCTCAGGCATTCGAGTCCTCTCATTTCATGGTTAAGACGAAACTAAAGTACTATTTGAACACAGCTTTTCTTCAAGGTACAATAATACGTACAAGATTTCTGATTGATTCTGAAAAAGCGATAGAAGCAACGCATTACCTGAAGAACATACTCATTGATATAATCGAAAACTATGTTTGGCTGAAATCCTCAATTAACAAAGTCAAAATGGACTACACCACCTTAATGCGATCCTTAGAAAACGTGGAAGAGAAAAACCCGAAAAACTACAAACATACAATAAACTTCCTAAGCTTGAAAGATGCTGACAAATCTAAAGCATCCGACATGATAGAAAAAACCCGAAAGATCATGATTAAAACACGCAAGGAGAGGAAGGTTTTAATCAAAAACCACCTATTAAAAAGTTAACCCGAAATTCAGATAAGAAAGCCCGGTGGTGTAGTGGACAAGCATAGAGGGCTTTGGACCCTCTGACGAGAGTTCGAATCTCTCCCGGGCTACCATGCTCTAGATGCCAATTTATACTTTTTTCGCGCTGATTTTCACGTATTACTTTAAGCATTTGCTGTTTCAACGCTGCGGTGAGCTGGTGTATTTGGCTTTGTTCGTTTGAAGCTGTAAGTAAGTTACAAACCACGCTGACCAACTTGGCTTTTGTTTTTAAACGTGGTTTGGACTGCAGTATCCCAGTATCCCCACCTCTACTTGGTAAGGGCAGGGGTACTAACAAAGATTAGCGCACGCCTTTTCAACACTTACTCTCCGAAACTCCAATTT
>SOJA01000154.1 GCA_004376975.1 Candidatus Bathyarchaeota archaeon | reverse complement strand
TATTTTCAATTCAGATCTCGAGGCCAGCGCGTTAACCACTCCGCCACCCCGGCAAATAAAGACAAGGCTGTTTACTTCTAAAAGGATTTTCATCCGGAAGACAGTGATAACGGAAAAAGCTGGCACTTCTATTTTTTGTTTGATCCATCCACACAGGATTCTTGTAACCTCATTTACAGCATTTATGACTTGTTCTTCCCTTTGCCTCCAGCCTAAACTAGCTTGCACACCTGATTGCACGTACTGCATACATTGAACATACCCTTAATCCTTACAGGCTTGATGAAGTACATAAAACAACTGTTTCCTTCTAAGAGCCCGGAATGCCTGCTTTCCACGGTATAAGAACTCTTCCATATGAGATTATGATTATCTGGCTGCAGAAAGTTCTTCCCCCGCATAAAAATCCGCCGTTGCCCAGTATGAAGTTGGTAAACACTAAATTGTTTGTTGTTGGAATTGTGCATGAACTGCCACCTACCACAATAAAGATTAAGCGTAAAGCAGGTAATAGGAGTGAAAAATCCGGAGAAGTCACATCTTGTCTAACGAGCGACGAAGAACAAAATACGACATTTACGCAGACAGCATAGAAGTAATTGCAAAGAAGAGCATATGCTCCCTAACTAGAGTCTCTTATGGAGCAAACATGCCTGTGGATAGAGCAAAGAAAGTTCTCAACTTTCTAGTTTCACACGGTTTCGTAAAAGAAATTGTTGTAGGTGACCGCAAAAAGTATAGAACAACAAAACGGGGCCTAGAGTATTTGGAAACATTCAAGCGCATGCAGAAATTCTTCGCCGCATTAGAAGAACCTGTTACAATAAAGATTCCCGAAGCTACCCTTCCTAATCGTATCACAACCGGATACAGGGAACTCGACAAGTTGTTATTTGGTGGAATACCTGAGAACTATACAGTCATATTGACCTCACCTTCATGCGATGAAAAAGACCTTCTGATTAAGAGATTTCTTGAAGCAGGGGTCAAGAAGGATCAAATCACGTTTTACGTTACTGCAGAGGTAGGCGGAGCAAGAGCGTTAGTAAAAGAACAGTCAAACTTCCATCTTTTCATTTGTAATCCCCAAGCAAATAAGACAATCAGACCCTTACCCAATATATCCAAACTAAAAGGCGTAGAAAATCTTACTGACATCAGTATTGCTCTGACCTCAGCATTTCGCAGATTAGATTCATCGTCCAAAGGTCCGAGAAGGGCTTGCATTGAAATCATTTCCGACATTTTGTTGCAGCATAAAGCCGTTCATACTCGAAGGTGGCTAACTGGACTCATTCCAGAATTGAAATCAAGAGGTTTCACCACATTAGCAGTAATGAATCCTCACATGCACTCTCCACAAGAAGTTCATGCAATCCTCGGACTGTTTGAAGGAGAGATCACCATCTACGAAAAAGAAACAGAAAAAGGTCTAGAGAAATTCTTGAAAATCAGAAAAATGTACAACCAGAGATATTTAGAGGACAAATTACCTCTAAAAAAAGAAGCAATTATCAAAAGCTAGAGTGTTCAATCCCAAAGTTTCTTGCGAGCCTACTTTCCCCCAAACAACGGCATGCTAGGAAATATCTCGATGCCATATTGATCTATTGAATAAGGAACAAGACTTGGATTCACTTTGGCTTCTCTCATCTTTTCAACTTGGATTGCTCTTGTCGTAGTTCCCCCTGAAAACAGAGTCTGCATCATGATAACTCCGTGAACAAGGAATTCTTCCTCCACCGCGTTTCGTTCAAGACCCAAGTACCCTAGTTCAGTAGTCACAAGGCTGGTGACTCCCAAATCCGCTAGTGATTCAATCAAGTCTACAGTTGCAGTTCTTCGTTCTATAGGATCTGGAAAGCGGTAGGTAAGTGCTGCTAAAGTGTCCACACCAACTCTTTTAGCATTGACTTGCTCGATTCTTACTTGTAAATCTTCAACTAACCTGTCAATAGACAGCTGCTTCCCCCGTAAGCTACGAGACTCTTCCTCGTATAATTTCTCTTTCAGCATAGCCACTCGCGACATTCGCGTAGCATCTGTGAAGACAAATTTCTTCTCCTCCTCAGCTTTGCGAAAATCCCATCCGAATTTCTGCATTTCAGAGTAGAAGTTATTTTTGCTTTCGTCCAAGCTTACGAAGACTCCATTTTCTTGGTATTCAGAAATGCCTTTGTACAGGAACTGGCTGCACATGATAGTTTTTCCAGCACCTGGTCCACCGATAATCAAAATAACCCGCCCTTCTGGAAAACCACCACCAACAAGCTCGTCTAAGCCCCTAATCCCAGTAGCAATCTTTTTTGGCATATGATCTCACCTAATAGTTCTACATACTCTTTAGTAAATATTTATACCTTATGCATGCTCGCCACGTAGATCTATAAGTTATCTTGGCACCTCATCAGCCGAAGAGATTCTTACGTGCTAAGACACACACACAACATAATAACAAGTTGTGACCACAAAACGTGAGTTTCCTTTTTAAGTCTCAATAACACGAATTCATATGTAAGAGGGTCAAGTAATGAGTGGAAAAACATCTGTTCCTTCAAGAAGCAAAACAACATTAGATTTTGTTGAAGGAGACTTAGTGGTAGGTAGGCGTGCAATTGTCGATGGTACGGGAACACCGCCTGCAGTGAAGGTTTCCGGCACAATTTACTGTGAAGGCGACAACACCTTTGAATGCGACCTTTCAGCAGAGAACTTAGAATCCGAAGATGACGTAACTGTTCATGGAGACCTGGAAATAGAAAAGGATGTTAAAGTGAAAGACGGCCGCCTAGAAGTTTACGGGAAAATGACTGCAAAACGGGTAGACGTAGATAGTGCTCTCTATGTAACCCAAGAATTGACAGTTGAGGAAGTTGATGTTGGAGGAAGACTAAAGGTTGAGGGTAATGTAAAGGCTGAAGACATAGATGTCGGCGGAAGCTTTAGAGCCAAAGGAGAAGTGGAAGCAAAAAAAGTAGATGTTGGAGGAAGCGTTTCCATCGAATCCAAAGTGGATATCACAGAACTGGACGTTGGAGGCGCGGCAGAAGTTCAAGGTGGGAAAATTCGCGAAGTAGAGGTAGGTGGAAGCTTCAAGTCGAAGGACTCACTCGAATTTGAACAAATCGATGTAGGCGGAGTCGTCAAATTGACCAACAAAAACAAAGGTGGCGACATAGATGTTGGAGGCGCACTTAAAGTTGAGGGAGACTTGGAGTTCAGAGATATCGACGTGGGAGGCAAAGTAGAGATAACTGGTTCTGGCGAAGGCTGTGATATTGAAGTAGGAGGCAAATTGAAGGCGGGCAAGTCGCTAAGGCTTTCAGGAGACCTTGAAGTAGGAGGCAAAGTGGAAGTCGACGAAGAGATTTCAGCGAAAAACATCGAGGTCGGAGGATCATTACATTCGAGAAAAGCCACCGCAAAAGACCGCGTGGAAGTTGGCGGATCTATAGTTACCGTAGAAGGCGTAACGGCTCAGTCTGTTGAAATAGGAAGAAGAGGCAAAGTCCTTGGACCCATAAAGGCAGATCAGGTTGTTATCAACAGAGATGCACATGCAGAAGATATCTATGGAAAGAAGATTTTACTGAGAAACGGAGCACACGCAGGAAACGTTTACGGCGAAAACATCACTATCGAATCTAACTGTCACGTAAGCGAAGTGCATTACACTGGCGAATTAAGAATCAGCGATCACGTCTCATTAGCTAAGGAACCGCAAAAGGTAGACACACTTCCCTTCTAAAATTTCTTAGGCATCGCCAGATCTGCTATATCCACACTATGCTCATAAATCTGCATTAGAATAGAAGCAGAAGCCAAAATTCTCGGCACAATATCAAGTGATTGATCTCTAGCACATTTCTCAACACCAGCAAACATCTTTTCAACGTTGCCTCGTACATCTTGCACACTCTCAGCCAAGTCTATATCACCAGTGAAAAAAGCTTTCAAGGCACTCTCATGAGCCCTAAAGCAAACTGTATGAAATTCTACAAAGAGCTTCTGTAACTCTTCAGCCAGTTTCGTGCCCTTCAATTCAACTGTTTTTTGTGCCACCCGTACACATTCATCACCTATTGCCTCAACCAAACTTGCCACTAAACGATAGTCTAAACACTCAATCGGACGAACACCCAGTTTGTCGCTTAAACGCGGATTTTGAGTTATCGTACGCAAGATACGAACCAGAAGGAAGTAAAGCCGGTTAACTTCATCATCACGAGCTATAACACTCTTTGCCATATGTATATCTCCACCTACAAGAGCGTTAACCACATCGCGATGCATACCAGCAGTGATAGCACACCCTCTCCGAAGAATCTTCTCAGGTGGAAATCCTGAAGGATCCAACAAGCACTGCAAAACAATGCTAGAGTAATCCTCTTCGACAATTTCTAATCCTATCAAACGACCTACAGTCTTTTTAACGATTTCTCGTGTTTCAATGCTGACACGATTCTTAGCCTCAACACGGATTATGTCAAAACCGAGGAGGTACTTCCCTACGATTTCACGGCTTAAATAGGGCCCATGTCCTAAAGCAATAGTCCGAGGAGAAGGTTCAGCACCATACTTAGGGTCCACAACAAGTCTACCATCACTAGTTTCACTAATGGACACTAAAGCGCCACGATGCAAACCATGTTGCTCAGCCCAAGACTTAGGCACAGTGACAAAAAACGTGCCACCAAGAGTACGTTGAACCTTTCGCATCTCACCCATTAACAGCCCTACCTCAATATGAGTATGAATCATCCAATATACTAACACCTCTAAACAAAATTGCCATATATAAACCTAAAGAGCAAGCACATAAATTCAAACCAAAAATTATAAGCGGTATAGACCTAGCTGGAAAACCAGAAAAGCTCCCGCA
>SOJA01000149.1 GCA_004376975.1 Candidatus Bathyarchaeota archaeon | reverse complement strand
TTCGCAAGAGAAAATAGCGTCTTAAGAAACAACACAACTAAACTGAAGTTCCAAGAATATAGGAAAAGGTTTTTAGTTTAGTTGTTATATGAAGGTGTGCAAGTGAAATTAGAATATATTGAGGTAGATGTTTAATGTCTGTATTTGCGGCGCCAGGAGCATATGACCGTGCCATAACCGTTTTCTCACCGGATGGCCGGCTGTTTCAAGTTGAATATGCAATGGAATTAGTTAATCGTGGAGCAACAATCTTGGGGATGCAATGCCGTGAAGGCGTGGTTTTAGGGGCAGAGGAAACGGTTGACCCCCTTGAAGAAGCGGAATCCTCTTGGAAGATTTTCAAGCTTGACGATCATGTGGGAGCAGCCATAGTGGGCTTGAGCTCAGATGCGAGAGTTTTGATAGATCAGGCTCGGGTACACTCCCAAAGCAACAAGTTAACCTATGATGAGCCGATAGACATAGAAGTTATAACGAAAAGAATATGCGATATAAAACAGCTTTATACACAGCATGCTGGCGTAAGACCTTTTGGGATTTCAATGATCTTCGGAGGAGTAGACAAAACGGGAAGCCACGTGTTCGGCACACATCCAAGCGGAACATATAGGGGCTACAAGGCTAGAGCAGAAGGTGCGGGAAGAGAAACTGTAATCAAAATATTGAAAGAGGAATACCGTGAAGAAATGAGCCTTGAAGAAATCACAAAGCTTGCGGTAAAATGTTTAGTGAAAGCTTTAGAAGCTAGACAGCTGCCATCTAGAATAAAAATAGCGGTTACTCCTTCATCAACCAAGAAAATGGAAATGCTGAAAGGCAGCAAGATTGAGGAATATATTAAGGCGTTAGGCTTAGGTAAGTGAAGTAGAAATGGGTGAGAAATACATAATTGCCCGTTTCACAAAGGATGATGGGCACTTTGAGGTTCTTGTAAAACCGGAAAAAGCGTTACAATACCGCATGGGAAAAACATCAGCGATAACAGAAGCTTTAGTCACTGAAACCGTATTTCTAGACGCCAATAAAGGCACGAAAGTTTCAGAAGAATCGCTGCGCAAAGCTTTCGGAACAACAGATCCACTAGAAGTGGCTGAAATAATCCTGAAAAAAGGAACAATACAACTTACAACCGAACAGCGTAGAAAAATGGTTGAGGACAAAAGAAAACAGGTGATAACGTTCATATCAAGGCAATGCCTTGACCCGAGAACAAACCTTCCACATCCACCATTACGCGTACAGCAAGCTATGGAGCAAATCCACTATTCAATAGAACCATTCAAACCAGTGGAGCAGCAAGCAAAGGAAATAATCAAACTGCTACGAAGTATTCTACCACTAAAAATGGAGCATGTATCCGTTGGAGTTCACATCCCAACAGAATACGCAGCAAAAGCCTACGGAACAATCAAGGGATTTGGAACAATAAAACGTGAAGAATGGCGTGGAGACGGCTCATGGTACGGAGTCTTAGAGATGCCAGCAGGCTTATACGGCCCATTCCTAGAGAAAATTGGAGATGTAACCAAGGGAAGAGCAGAAGCAAAAATGCTCTCCTAGAACAGTTTGTTACAAATATTGGAGTGAAAATCATGCCAACCTTCTTTGAAAAAAAACAGGTAGTAACACCTGGAGATCTGCTTGCAGAAGGATCATACATTCAAGGCGAAAACACGTACAAAGAAGACAACAAAATCTATGCTTCAAGACTGGGGCTAGTGGAATACCAAGATAAAAAGGTAGAAGTTATTGCTCTGAAAGCTTTTTACGTCCCAAGATTAGGAGACACCGTTATAGGAACAATCGTGGAAGTTGGCTTTAACGGATGGACGGTTGACATAAACTCGCCATACATAGCTATTCTAAGGGCTTCAGATGTCCTAAACAGGCCATTCAGACCGCAGGAAAACGACTTATCAAAAGTTCTTGATGCTGGAGAACTGGTAATTGCCGAGATAACAGCTTATGACAGATCGCACGATCCACGATTAACAGTCGGCCAACCTGGACTTGGAAAAATAACCCGTGGACAAATCATAAAAATGACCCCAACAAAAATTCCCCGCGCGATTGGCAGAAAAGGCTCAATGATATCCATGATAAAAAAGGAAACAGACTGCCATATAATCCTAGGAAAAAACGGAATCATACTGATCACAGGTAAAACCTTGAAAGACGAACAACTGGCAATGAGGGCTCTTCGCAAAATCGAGAATGAATCCCACACTTCTGGATTAACAGACCGCATAGCCCAGATGATTAAGAAAGAAAAACAAAAGGAGGAATTAAAGAATGACTCAAAAACCTGAAAAGCTAATTGATAAAAAAGGCTTAAGACTAGATGGAAGAAAGCCGGAAGACTTGAGACAAATACAAATTGAAGTAGGCATCCTGCAGAATGCTGATGGTTCAGCATACATCCAGCAGGGGAAAAACAAAATCTTAGCTGCTGTGTTTGGTCCAAGAGAGATGCATCCTAAACATTTGGCACTTCCAGACCGAACAGTCCTAAGATGCCGCTATCACATGGCACCTTTCTCTGTTCAGGAACGCAAGTCACCAGCACCGTCAAGAAGGGACGTAGAACTATCAAAAGTCATTAGAGAAGCTCTTGAACCTTCAATTTTCGTTGACTATTACCCCCGTACAGGCATAGACGTTTTCATTGAAGTGTTACAGGCTGACGGAGGAACAAGATGTGCAAGCATCACAGCAGCATCAGTAGCCTTAGCAGACTCAGGCATCCCAATGCGGGATTTGGTGACTGCTTGTGCAGCTGGAAAAGCTGATGACACAATAGTGTTGGATCTGAACGATACGGAAGACAAGAAAGGAAATGCTGACGTACCTGTGGCTTTAATGCCGAATCTTAACGCAATAACATTGCTACAGATGGATGGAATTCTGACCCTAGAGGAGTTCGAGAAAGCTGTAAATCTAGCTCTTAAAGGATGTGAAAAAATCTACACGTTGCAAAAGGAAGCGTTAAAAGCCAAGTACATGAATGTTAAGGAGGTTAAAGAATAACGTCATCAATAATTATACGCCTAAAACAAAAACAGATCGCGGATTTTATTGCGAAAGGAAAAAGACTGGATAACAGAGGTCTAACAGATTACCGTGAAATAAAAGTTGAACAAGGAATAATTGAACGGGCTGAAGGCTCAGCAAGAGTTCTACTTGGAAAGACAGAGATCACGGCAGGAATAAAGATTGAAATCGGTAAGCCATACTCAGACACGCCTAATGAAGGAGTTCTAACGGTGAACGCTGAGCTTGTACCAATAGCGTCACCAACCTTTGAGCCTGGACCCCCAAAAGAAAAATCAATAGAGCTAGCCAGAGTTGTTGACAGAGGAATACGGGAATCAAAGGCAATTGACGTGAAAAAACTGTGCATTAAACCCGGTAAAAAAGTGTTTATTGTTTTCGTGGATGTTTACGTAATTAACCACGATGGAAACCTAATAGATGCTTCAGCATTAGCCGCCCTCGCAGCTTTACTTAACACAAAGATGCCCAAATATGAGATAGAAGAAGATGAAGTGAAAATAAAACCAGGTTACACCCAGCTCCAGATGAGAAAACATCCGATAGCTGTAACTTTCGCAAAAATAAATGACAAACTCATAGTTGACCCCCAATTTGAAGAAGAACAAATAATGGATGCCAGACTCACCATAACAACTGAGGAGAACGGCAACATATGCGCGATACAGAAGGGAGGCGCCGGATACTTCACACCGAAACAAGTATTAGAAGCAGCCAAAACAGCTAAAGAAAAAGCAGAACAAATCCGTAAAAAACTAAACTGGTGAAAAACACGTGGGAAAAAGAATGAAAAAGGTCGGCCCAACACGCGGATTCGGCTCCCGCTACGGAGCCACAGTTAGAAAACGCTACAGTAAAATAGTTAAGGAAATGAGAAAGCCCCACCCATGCCCACAATGCGGGCTTCAAAGAGTGAAAAGGATAAGCGTCGGCATTTGGAAATGCAGAAAATGCGACTTCACGTTCACCGGAGGCGCCTACACTCCAACCACCAAGCTTGGAATAGTGGCAAAACGTGTAGCTAAAGGAGCAGTTGCAGAACAGCAATAGCCACCCGCAAGGAAAACGAGAAAAGCACTGTTCAACTTTAGTGATTGAGACATTGGTCGAAAAACCACTTATACTATTAACTACCTCACGAAATCCCACAAGGGACACAAGAACATTTTGTAGAGATCTTTCAAACACTTTACCAAACACTGTACGAACCAACCGTGGCAAACTAAGCCTTGACGGAGTAGCTGAGAAAGCACTAGAGCTTCAAACAGAAAAAGCAGTGATCATCTGTAAATGGAGAGGAGGCTCAGCGAAAATTCAGCTTCTTAGAGTAGGCGAGAACGGGTTAAATGCTATCCCACCATTAATTTACGTGAAAAACATAATGTTGCGTCGAGACTTCGCAGAGAAAGTTCTCAGACGAAGAAGAGTAAACTCTGTTGTAATCACAGCCTCACAAACAATTTCCTCAGAAGCCAAAAGACTTGAAGATGTCTTTTCGCAATTCTTCAACATACCAATTCTTTCACCTAACGAAACGCGTAATGGAAAATATGATGCGACAATGCAGATCTCAGCAAACTCGTCAAACCACATAGTCATCACGTTTAAACTCACCCCAGAACTTGTTGAGGTTGGTCCGCACATTACAATATCCCATTTGGTCTGGGAGCTGACCTCATGAAAGCCAACGCCTTTATCCGCTTGAAGCTTCCTTCAGAAAGACACTTGGAAATCGTTTTGAACGCTTTAAAACCTGAAGTTAAGAAGGCTCCAACGAAACGTTCCCGAACGATTTTGAAAAGGCAAGACACATCTTTGATTTTGAAAATTGAAGCCGAGGATACCGTTGCTTTGCGTGCAACAGTGAACACCTATCTGAGATGGATAG
>SOJA01000173.1 GCA_004376975.1 Candidatus Bathyarchaeota archaeon | reverse complement strand
AGAGACCTATCCCACATCGATGTATGAAAGAGATCGGAGAAAATTCAAGCACCGCTACAAACCATAAGCTAAAAAGGACAACTCAATGTACGCCCTTAAGTCTCACAAAATTAACGCAGAGACAGCTACTTCGATAACATACGCCCACACAAAACACCGAAAAGAAGCTATGGAAGACCGGGAAGAAAGCCACACGATTATTCCAGAGAAAAGCACTGAGGAAGTCTTCAAAGATGAATGAAACAAATAAACTGCAAAAAGCCGTTGAATTATTGATTGAGGCAGGATACCAGCTTAACAAAGAAGCATTTGAATTTCTGAGTCTGATATCCACAACAGAAGATCCGACAGAAATCATAAGCAAGTTAATACTGAAAATAGAGACCCTAAAAGAAAAGCCATTATTTGTTGGCAGAAGTTTGCTGGAAGAGCTTGTAAAAGAGGGAGAGACTACAAAAGAAACTTTTGTCCAGTCAATGAAAGACCCCCTTCAGACATTACCCGAGCCACAAGTAACAGAAGGGAAAAGACCATTCCGCCCTTATGCAAAAGAGGTTGAGGCAGATCTCAAAATAATTGAGGACCCAGGCAGCAAACTAGATTCAAACGGAACAATCGAAAACTATCTGGGATATTTCCGAGACCGATTCAAGCGAATGGAAAGATTGCTAAGACAAAGAATAGATGTCAGGAATGCCACATCGATTATTAATGCAGTTAAATCTCCAGCGAACACGAAACTCAAAGTAATCGCTATGATCACAAACAAGAGAGATTCAAGAAGAAGGACCTTTTTAACTATTGAAGATCTATCCGCAAATGCAACGGTACTTGTTCCCCAGAACGCCAATGAGAATCTTGTCAAAAAAGTATCCTCCCTTTTACTTGACCAAGTTGTCTGCTTAAGCGTCGTGAAGACAAGGAGCAATCTTCTTATTGCTGAAGACATCATTTTGCCTGACATAGCCAAAAAGTCTCAACGTAAAGCCGCAACCCCCGTTTATGCAGTGCTCACCTCAGACATGCATGTTGGTAGCATAAAATTCCAGAGAGAAGCATTCAACCGTTTCATATTGTGGCTTAACGGCAAATATGGAAACGAAAAGATGAGAGAAATAGCAAGCCACGTAAAATATGTGTTAATAGCGGGCGACATCGTTGATGGAGTAGGCATATATCCTAACCAGATTGAAGAGTTGGCTATCACAGAAGTTTATAAGCAATATGAGTTGGCAGCGAATTTCATCGAGCAGATTCCGGATTACATAGAAGTGGTTGTTATACCTGGAAACCATGATGCTCCAAGAAAGGCATTGCCACAACCACCCATTTCGAGTAAATTCCTAGAGCCACTGCAAGAGGCGAGAGAAGTTTATTCCCTTGGAAATCCTTGTCGTCTAAGTCTTCACAATGTGGAAGTACTCCTATACCATGGCCGTAGCCTAGATGACATTGTTTCAACAATTCCAACAATGAATCATAAACACCCAGAGAAAGCCATGACCTTGTTGTTGAAAAGCCGCCATCTTGCACCAGTATATGGTGGAAAAACACCTCTATCACCTGAAAATAGGGACTGCTTAGTTATCGAGAATGTCCCAGATATTTTCCACTCGGGACACATACACCAACTGGAACTCGGCACTTATCGCGGGGTTCTAGTTGTCAATTCAGGCTGCTGGCAAGAACAAACAGATTATATGCACAGACTTGGAATTATTCCGACACCTGGAAAAGTTCCAGTAGTAAACCTCCAAACATTAGGGACCACGGTTATTTCATTCAATTAGGTATGTCATGTGAAATTAACCGCACATCTCCAATTGATTCTATTGTTCCGCTGCAAACTAGAAACCTTAGCAAACTCATACGTGCCAGCCAACGAGTGTCCAAGCAGTTCCAACCAAGACGGGGACACATCAGTCGAAAGACAGCCAACTGGAACAAGCCCAATATAGGACCTTCTCCAGCGGATTCGCCAATTTTCTGGCTGTTTGCAACTTGATTCACTGCTTTATAGCCGTGTTTTGTCATTGATATTTGGCAACCAGTTTTCCAAATTCTTCACACACAACCAAGAGGTCAATGAGTTTGGAGCCTATAAAGGAAACTTCAAAACGTCACTAATCCAAACCTCAGTTCTCTCAGGGTTTCAGCATATTCTTAGTGGTTTGCAGTCCTAGAGAACACAAAACGGTTTTCATAGTTTCAATTTTGGTTCTTTAAACGGAACTGCGCAGAGAATAGCCTTTGCGGCCATGTCCTTTCGGAAACTTCTATTTGCCACTCCTACCGTGATCATTTCTTAGAGAGAGATTTTGACTTATATTTGATCAAACGTCCAAGCCTCTTGTCGGCAGCGAAAACCTCTTTAATAACTGTACGAGTGATCTCTAACCGAATTTTCTTCGTTCGTCCATATCTTCCCAAGCTTACGACCCGCGCGTTCAATAACCCCATAGCATCAAGCTCATTAACCAAAGTACTCACACGCCGCTGTGTTAAAGGTGTAACACTTAATTCTCCACAAAGCTCACTGTAAACCTCGTAGATTCCGCCAGTAACAGCACGGCGGATATTTGACCTGCTTAAATGAAAAAGACTCAAAATTACAAGTTTCGAATGTAGAGTAAGATTTCTTAAAGCTTCAATAACTCTGTTATGTTCAATGCGTTCTTCCGCTTCTCGAACATGTTTTTCCATAATAACGTTTACACCTTCTCGCTCAGCAACCTCGCCGGCGACACGCAGCAAATCCAAGGCTCGCCGAGCATCACCATGTTCCGCAGCGGTCAATGCAGCACAAAGGCCCAAAGCCCCATCAGACAAGGCGCCATCATGAAAAGCTAATTGTGCACGTTCGAAAAGAATATTTCGCAACTCACCTGCGTCATAAGGCCGAAAGACAATTTCTTCTCCGCTGAGTGAACTTAAAACGCGGGGATCGAGAAACTCCTTTAGTCGTAGATCATTAGATATGCCTATAAGAGAAATCTCACTACGGCATAATTCTTCGTTTATTCGAGTAAGTTCATAGAGCACACTGTCATCATGTACCTTAACTAGCGCGTCAATCTCATCCAAAACGATAATTAAAAGAATTTTTGAAGAATCCAAGCCCGTTCTGAACCTGCCAAAAACCTCCGCAACAGATAACCCTGTAAACGGAACAGACACGCCTAAACTCCCACACAACCTTGCAAAAACCCGATATTCAGTCCCTATTAAACGGCAGTTGACGTAGCACACCTTAACCGGTGCATTAAGCTCTTTAGCCTTAGTTTCTAAATGGTTTAACACATATTTTGTTACGGCTGTTTTACCTGTCCCTGTCTTCCCATAAAGAAAGATGTTTGAACACCTGGCCCTTTTTAAGACCGGTGCAACTGTTTGCCCAAGCAATTTAATCTGTTCTTCACGATGGGGCAACTTTTCAGGCAGATAGTCATATCGAAGAACATCGCGATTATCAAAAATTTGTGTGTAACCAACGAACTTGTCAAACACTTCATCAAGTATATCAGAGTTGATCATATTTACCATCGTCCTCAGTGTCCAGACGTAATACCCCAGTTTCCCGTGAAAAAGATAAGTCATATCATACATAAAACTAAATGGTTAACATAAAATTTCTAAAATAAAGGAGATGGCGATATAGAAAAAAGGGTGAACAACAGAGGCACCCCACCGTTTCTATTGGAAATCTCTAATAACTTTAAGAGTTTATGTTGATTTCTTTATTTAAAAGAAATATACTCTAATACTTAAGGCAAAATCAAACTATTATAATAATTATTGTTAAAGATTTTTGATATATACACCAAAATTTTATTTCAAATACTGAAGTAATTATATTTCTTCCTTCCATTGGAAATGAGGGGGTGCCACCATCTACTCTTAACACTTACACTTTTACTCTTTCCATTTTTCTAATTTACATTTTTTCACTCTTTTACTTTCACAGCTTCGTGCAAAAGTTATGCGACAGGGGTTAAACCTCTTTCTTTATGTATTTTTTCACAATGTTGTGAATGTATTGTGAATTTGATTAAATGTTGTTTGTTTTTCATGTTCTTCTAATAAATGTTAACTTATTCTTGCTTCTTTTCTGTGAAAAGGCCACCCCTAACTTTCTACTGGAGATAGCTAACTGTAGACGTTTCGGTTTTTTTTCTTTAGTCAAGGCAACTGTGAAGTTTGTGATGATGAAACCGCTGCATTTTGTCTTTCTTTCGTGTTTTCAAACCCAAAATAAGAGTGTATTTTTTCCCTTTTTCACCATAACACCTATAACTTGTGAACTGTAAAGTTGTGAATTACTGTAAAGGTGTACACCTTTTATGCCTGCGAGAAAGATACGTATTGACTTATTCGATAGTGAAGGTGGTCGATATACTATATCGTTTGAAGGTCAAGTAACCCGAGAGAAAGCTCTTCATCTTCTTGACTTGGTGCAATTGTTGGGTGGGACATCTGATGGTGGAGTAAATCCTAGAATTACCAATCCCACTAGTAGATTTTCAAAATATGACAAGGCACACCTCATTATTCAAAAACACTTTCCGCTGGGATGGTTTTCCTCAAAGGAGGTTCAGTCCGTTTATGAGCGGGAACTAAAAGAACCAATAACTCACAGCACGATGACAACTTATCTTTCTCGGATGGCAGATAGAGGGATACTCGCGAAAAAACGGGTGTCAAAGCATCTTAACTATAGGATGATAACAAGTTTTTCTATGACCACAATCAAACAACCAATACCTTGAAGGACGATCTCGAACTTTTGTTGGAGAATTACCAATCCGAATTATTGCAAAATGTGAGTGAATATGACAAATTTTGGCTGAAAGTGAATCAAGTTTCTCTTTCTGTCTTACCTAAAATTTTTTTCATCTCTTTCTTACCGTGATATTTGAAAGGGATTTTTCTTGTATCCCGATCTACATATCCTTCTTCATAAAGATTCTTCATTAACCTGGCGGTATGCTCTCTACTAAGATTTATTCTATCCTTGATGTCAGGTGCAGTTTTTGGTCCCTCCAAAGCAAGAATCTTTAACACAGATAACTCCGTTTCAGTTAACGGAGCCAAGGCTTTTTCTCTTTTTATCGGTATAGCCGCGTCAATCCTTAGTTCAGGAGTCACCAGGACTCGCTGGGTCTGTTGTTCTATGTCGGAAACCCTAGCTGCAAATACCTCTTGTGATGTAACGGTATCACGTACCCTTTTGTCAATTTCATCGAGTGTCGTCAAAACTTTTTCGCTATTTTCTAACATGCTGCCGACTCTAGGCTCCAGAACCTGCAGCTGTTTTTCTACCTCTTCTGCCTTCTCTAGAGCCCGTTCACCTTTCGAAGAAATCGCCCCAACCTTGTATGCAACAACCTCTAACTTCTCTGCTTCATTTTTGAACTGTCTATTGAAACTTAATATGATGTCTTCTATGACTTCCTTTGCCTTCTCATACTCCTTTTGGGCCCTCCGAAGTTGCCTGTAGTACTCAACGGAGGCACCGAAAGTGACTGCAAGTAAAACGCCAGCAAGAACTAGGAAGATATCAATCAAATAATACACCGCTGTGATTCGTTTGTGATTATATGTGATTTACACACGTTGCATCACACATCACAGTTCTAACATTTCAGATTTAAAAGTTACGGTTAACCACATGATTTATCACATCTATCATATCACATGTCACAGTGAATGGTCCTAGGTTATGTGAAGTGTACGGCTTACTCAGTTGTGCGTGAATAGTCTTGTGCTTGAGTTATTTGTTCATTTTGAGCCTTTTTTACGCTTTATTTGTGTTCACCGACAAACTTTTAGGTAAATAGATTACTTCTTATTCGTGATATGTGATGTCACATAACGTTTTTTATGGGCTCGATAGTTGTTTAAGGGCTGTTTGAAGCTGTTCTCTCATCATTTTCATAACTTCTAATTGTTCTTTGAGTAGTCGACCTTGATTTGGCATCGTTCTATATGCTTCCATGTACCTGTTCAGTTTGTTCGCTATTTCCAGATATGGATCTAGTGTTGTACTCTCGAAGACTCCTAGATATCCTAAAAGTAGTACTGTATAGATCGCCTTTACTACGTTATTTTTCGCCTGTTCTAATGTTCTGTTAAAGGATCCACGACTTATTTGCGCCTTTGTTAGTCGTAATCTGGCTTTCACATCGTATTTTAACGGTTTGCCGGCAACAGTGTCGGATAAAACATCAATGAGTAATGTTTCAAGCTGTATTTTAGTTAAATGGCTGTTTTTGGAGAGCGTCTTTGTGATTGGGTCGTTTAGGGCTCTTGTTAACCACGTTTGAACACTCTTTTTCATATTCAATTTGTTCTCTCCACAAGTTCTCTGTGGTGAATACACTTTTGTATACACTGTAACCCTTTTAAGATTGTCGGGATTTCATGCTTGAGATTGCTGGTTTACGAACGTAAACATTTTATGTTGAGACAACAATGCATAAGGGGGAATATGTCGTGGTCCCAGAATTTAAACCAGCAGAACGCTTGAAACCGATTAAACCCTCTGGAATACGCCGGTATTTCACTTTAGCTCAAGGAATACCAGACGTTATCAACTTAAGCGTCGGTGAACCTGACTTTACATCTCCAAAACATGCTCTGGCTGCTGGTTGGGAAGCTGCAAAAGAAGGTAAGACCCATTACGCACCAACCAACGGAATATCTGACCTTAGAGAAGAATTGACTAAGAAAACATATTGCGATTATAATCTCAATTATGACCCAAACTCGGAAATACTAATCACTGTCGGCGGAACGGAAGCAATTTTCTTGGCGTTGATGGGTCTAGTTAATCCTGGCGATGAAGTGTTACTCCCAAATCCAGGGTTTGTAATCTATGAACCAAGCATTCTGCTAGCTGGCGGTGTTCCTATTTACGTTCCTCTGCTAGAAGAAAAGGGGTTTAGACCATCTATTGATAACGTGATGTCACTTGTCACGGACAAATCACGTGTGATGATTCTCAATTATCCGAATAACCCTACTGGCGCAGTTCTTTCCCATGATGAAATTGCCGCTTTGGCAAAACTTGCTGTTGAACGTGACCTGATTGTGATATCTGATGAAGTTTATGAAAAGATAATTTACGACGGCGCCAAGCATCATTGCCTAGCAACTTTTCCGGAAATGCGCCAGCGTACATTGATTGTTAATTCCTTCTCAAAAACCTACGCGATGACTGGCCTGCGGGTTGGATATGTTTCTGGGCCGAAAAAGCTTATTTCCCATCTTTGGCTTGTGCACCAATATACAGTTGCTTGTGTAAGTAGCTTAGCACAGTATGTTGCATTAGCCGCGCTGAGAGGACCACAAGATTTTGTTGAAAATATGGTTAGAGAGTTTGATAGACGACGACATTTAGTTCACAAAAGGCTTAATGAGATCAAAGGTTTTCATTGTGCACTTCCGAAAGGTGCTTTCTACGTTTTCCCAAACATAAAAGGTTTCGGTATGTCTTCTGAAGAATTTTCAGAATTTCTTATGCGAGAGGCTCATGTAACAGCAGTTCCAGGCTCCGCCTTTGGCAGTTATGGTGAAGGGCACATTAGACTTTCCTATGCTGCCTCATATGAACAGTTGGAGAAAGCATTACATCGCATAGAAAAAGCTGTTAGACGCCTCAGATAGTGTTCTCCAGAAGCTCTCTCCTCTCTTTTCTATCCTGGAAGGTTATCAATGACTGATGAAGCATATATGCCTGTCTTTGTAAAGGCACATTCAGAACAGAGGTCTTGGTCTCTCTAACTCTTATTGCCGAACATGATTTTCGTAGTTACGTATGCATATGGAATGGTTGTCATGGTTTCTTCTTGAGAGATCACAGAGTTACCCTTTGACTCTATGTAAATCGAACGTGTTAGATTCCTTTTGGGAAAGACTGTAAACTCAGTTTCTATATCCTCAACGCGAATTATTCTTAGAGCTTGCACTCGGGGAGTCTACAGTTTTTCTGCGGCGTCCTCTAACTTACTGAATATTTCTGGACGTATATCTTTTAGAACCGGGACAAACGTTTCGATTGGTCTTATGTCACTGTAGTTAATCTGACCTATGACAAGGTCCTCTTCCCCATACTTGGCCTTTGCCAAGACCTTCCCGTTAGGTCCAACAAGTCTGCTCCCTCCCCAAAACTGCAACCCATCTTCTATGCCTACAAGGTTGACATATACTAGAAATGCCGTGTTTTCAATTGCTCTCGCAGCCGTCAGAGTTTCGAAGAACGTTCGGCGTGTTGCTGGCGAAGCAGAAATGCAGATTATTACCTGGGCTCCTTGTAGACGTGTTAACCGGCTTACTTCTGGGAAGAAGATATCGTAGCATATGATTAAGCCTATTTTTCCAAGATCTGTTTCAAACGCTGCTGCTTGGTATCCTGGGCGAAAATATCGTTTCTCTTCAAAAACACTGTGGGTTGGGAGATACATTTTGCGATATTTTCCAATAAAGCCTTGTGGACCTATGAGAACTGCAGTGTTATAAATTGTTGCTTGGGTTTTTTCGCTGAGTTCAGGCATACCAAATATAATGTATGTACCTGTTTTGTTAGCCAACTTTTCTAGGACGGTCGTTGAATGACCGAGTATTGTTTCCGCCAGTTCATAGAGTCGATCTCTTAAAGTGTAACCTGTTAGTGAAAGTTCCGGGAAAATAACAAGGTCCGCACCTTGCTGCTTTGCTTTTTTCGTATTACTCTCGATTTTTCTTATGTTTTCTACTTTGTCTCCGCGCTTGCAGCTTATCTGAGCCAGAGCTACCTTGATTTCTTGTTTCATAGGGCTCCTTCCGTGGTCAATGAAGTGTTTTTGGAAACCTGAAATCAGCTCCCACTGTTCGATACTGGATTTTTGTCGTAAGTGGCATTCTTCTTTTATGTTCCATAAACATACACCTACGTTTTGTATCGTTAACAAGTTCCTTCCTTACACCTAATTGTCTCGCTATTTCGTCTATCTTCATGAAATGTTCCAACCCATAGAGGATGAGGTCAAGAGTTCCATATTCCATTCCCAACTCTTCTTCAGCAAGCTGCCCAGGCCATAATGTAGGTGAAGCTGGTTTTGCAACTATTTCCTTTGGCAAGCCTATGTGATGAGCTAATTTTCGAACCTGCGTTTTGTATAAATCCATGAGTGGTGATATGTCTGCAGCAATATCTCCCCATTTTGTGAAGTAACCGGTCATCGCTTCCGATTTGTCTGATGCGCCGCAAACAAGGAGGTTAAGCCTATTAGCATAATAGTAAATGTAGATCATTCTTGTTCTTGCTTTTATGTTGCCTTTACAGAGTTTCTGTGTTGGCTTAAAAATGGGTATTGAAGTGTAAAAGGATTCCAAAGTGGACGTGATATCAATCATTACAGTTTTAAACCCGAATTTCTCAGCAACAAGCTTCGCGTGTTCGATGTCTTTAATGTTCTGCGTTTCTTGCTCTGGCAACATTAACCCATCAATCCTGTTGCCACCTATGGCTAGGGCAGAAAGCGCTGCCGTAGTACAGCTGTCAATTCCACCTGACAACCCCAAGACTATGCCTTTTGCACCAGACTTTTCCACGTAGTCTTTGATGAACCGTTTTATTCTTGTCTCAACTTCAAACCAATCCAAATTTAAAACGGTTGGTTCTAACTTCATATGGTGCTCCTCATTGGCTATGAGTGTTTAGGCAAGTATTTAAGGGCAAACATAAATACTGAGGAAATGGGGATTAAGGGAGTAGAAGGATACAAAGTATGGGGCGAAGAAGAAGGAAAGTTGTTCACATCCCTAAGAAGCATTTGCCAAAGGTCTTCTCTTGTCCCATATGTGGGAAGGAAACGGTTAGGGTTGAAATTTTTCGTGACGAAACTCGTGCTCTTGTAAGCTGCGGCAGTTGTGGTGCAAAAGAAGAGTTTCAAGTCAAAGCTTCACAGGATGCAGTTGACATCTACTGTATGTTTACAGACAAGATCTATGGAATTTCCAGGAAGGTGTTAACCCGCTAGGTTGATTGTTATGATTGGCTCTGTTGAAAAGTACTTGCTGGAAAAAATCGAATCTGAAGGTGCTGTTCATGTGACGCTGATAGACCCTGAAAAGGTAACATCGCCACAAGCTTCCAGAGTTGCCAAAAAAGCGAAATCAAGTGGGACATCAGCTATTATGATAGGTGGCTCAACCTTTGCTTCAACAACGCATCTTGGCAACGTGATAAAAGCTATCAAACACACTGTGAACATCCCGGTAATTCTCTTTCCAAACAATGTGACAGGTATAAGCCGACATGCTGACGCCATATGGTTTATGTCTCTGCTAAACTCTGTTGACCCCTACTTCCTGATGGGCGCACAGATTCTAGGTGCTCCACTTGTCAAAAAATATGGTTTAGAACCTATTCCTCTCGGATACATTATTGTTGGCGACGGCGGTACTGCAGGTGTAGTGGGCAAAGCTATTCCAGTACCATACGACAAGCCTAACCTTGCCGCGGCCCACGCTTTGGCTGGCCAATATCTAGGTATGCGTTTCATATATTTGGAGGCAGGCTCTGGTGCTAAAAAACCAGTTCCTCCAAAGATGATTCGCGTTGTTAAGCATTCAATTGATCTGCCTCTAATTGTAGGCGGGGGCATAAAATCTAGAGGGCAAGCCTTAGCAGCAGCGTCTGCTGGAGCAAACATAATTGTTACTGGTAACCTCGTGGAGAATACGGGGATGAAACGGAAGGTTTCTGAGATCATTGAAGGCATAAGAAGTCGCAGAGCATAAAGACCTTGACAGCATTTGAAAACTATTTCAGTTCGCTAAAAAAAGTTTTGGGAAATGAGGCCATTTATCATATTTGGCCAGATTTTGAACCACAATATGATGAGCATGAATATGCATGGCCAACGATAAGGGGTCTAGGCGAAGTTCTTGTGTTAAATTGCGGCGTATGCGACGGGCCATCTGACCTGAGGCATCCACGTTGCAGAGAATGCGTTGAAAAGAGAGGCAAGAAAGCGAAGGAGGCATATCAGAGGGTAACTGGTAGGCCGAAAGCTAAGTGGTCTACGCTTTTCTTGTGTAGAATTCACACGGAATAAAAGGTCTAACATACAATTTTTTTGATTTGTTTATGTCAGGAAACCAAAATAAACTATTACCGATAGAAGAGTTCGGAGGATCAGCTTGAATAGTGAAATGAGCAAAGCATACAAGCAATATGTGAGAGGTTTAGAAACTAAACTTGAAGATTTGCTAATTACAAGCAGAAAAGCTAGGGAAAAAGCGCTTGACCCAGCACTTAAACCCGAATGTGGCATTGCAAAAGATTTGGCTGACCTCGTGGAGGGACTCGTTGGACCGAAGAGAGTTGCCGAAAGCATCAGAGAATTAAGCATCAGACTTCCAAGGGAAGAATTAGCCTTTAAGATCGCCGAGGAAATCATCTACGGCAAGTTCGGGCATATGGAGCCTGAAGCTGCAGCGGAACAAGCTATACGAACTGCACTAGCAATTCTTACAGAAGGCCTCACCGCTGCACCCTTGCAGGGAGTAGCGAATGTTAAAATCAAAGCCAACAAGGATAGGACAAAATATCTTGCAATATATTTTGCGGGTCCAATACGCTCTGCAGGTGGCACAGATCAAGCTTTGACATTGGTAATTGGTGATTTTGTGCGTAGACTGCTTGGGCTTAACCGATACAAGCCCACAGAAGAGGAAATCGCGCGATTTATTGAAGAGGCAAGACTTTATGAACGTTCTGTTACTCGCTTCCAATACCATGTTTCAGATGAAGAGTTACGGGAGGCACTTGAGTGGCTACCAGTGCAAGTAACAGGTACGGAGTCCAACCCCGTAGAGGTTTCTTCCTTCCGGAATATTCCCCGCATTGAAACAAACCGGGTGAGGGGTGGAGCCCTACGTGTGGTAAACGATGGAATTGTGGGGCGTTCCGCAAAGGTTTGGACAATTATAGAAAAACTGGGGATTCAAGGCTGGGACTGGCTTAAAGAAATTGGTCGAGCATCTAAAGAGAAAAAAACCGCTGGCTTCATGAATGATGTTATCGCTGGCCGTCCAATATTCTCGTTTCCATCTAAACGCGGCGGTTTTCGGCTAAGATATGGTAGGGCGAGAAATACAGGTTTGGCGGCAGTAGGCATTCACCCAGCAACTATGCTGGCACTTAAAGGTTTTCTGGCTGCGGGCACCCAATTGCGGTTACAACTTCCAGGAAAGGGCGGTATTGCTGTTCCAGTCGATACAATAGAGTCCTCTATCGTAAGGTTAGAGGATGGTTCGGTTGTTCGAGTTTCAGTAGAGAACTTTGATGAGATAAAAAATAAGATTGAGAAAATTCTGTTTTTAGGCGACATGTTGATCAGTTTTGGGGATTTCTTGTACAGTAGTAAGGCTCTTAAGCCTTCTGGATATGTCGAGGAGTGGTGGGTTGAGGACCTGAAGAAAGCGGCAATTGAGAAGTTCAATGGAGATTTTGGGAAGATAGCTGAGGTCGTCAAAATTCCGTTGAAAAGGTTAGAAGGCTTTCTGGAAAACCCATTTTTAAGTAAGCCTGAGAGCAGGGAAGCAATAGCTCTAGCGCTAACCTTGAGTATCCCCCTTCACCCGTCTTTCACGTTCTTCTGGTCAGACCTTGCATCACTTGAAGAGCTTGAACTGGTAAAAAAATGGCTTGTTAATTCCGAAATAATGTGTAAAGATGGATTTGTTCGCAAGATTGTTGGGGAAGCGAACTCGAAAACTAAGAAGGCAATGGAAACAATATGTTTACCCCATAAGGTTTTAGATGGCGAAGTTGTTATTGAGGATGATGATGCGCATGCATTTGCGTTTTGTCTGGGTTATAATGCTGTGGATGTGGATTTTTCTTCTGCTGAATCTGTTTTAGAAGCCATTAGGTTGATTTCCGGTGTAACCGTTAGAGAGAAGGCTCCTACGCTTGTGGGTGCGCGGATGGGGCGACCTGAAAAGGCGAAAAGGCGTGAGATGAAACCTCTTGTGCATGTGTTGTTTCCGGTTGGTTTGGCTGGGGGGCCTCGTAGAAATGTTGTTGATGCGGCTAAACGAGAACAAGTTTTCGTGGAGGTCGTTAAGCGTAAGTGCCCGGTTTGTAAAACGTATACTTTTGGGATAAAATGTCGGAATTGTGATGCTGAGACAGTTATTGAGAAGGTTTGTCCCAGATGCGGGAGAAGCTTGAAGGGAAACATATGTCCTGTCTGTAAGATCTCCGCCAGAACTTATGCGAAACAGGCTATTAATTTTGGAGAACTTCTTCAAAGTGCGTGTAGTAGCCTAGGCGTTTCTGTTCCGAAGATTTTGAAGGGTGTTAAAGGGTTAATTAACGAGTCGAAGATTCCGGAAATCATTGAAAAAGGTGTCTTGAGAGCTAAATATGATTTGTCAGTGTATAAGGATGGGACAATTCGTTTTGATGCTACGAATGCTCCTTTAACCCATTTCAAATCTTCTGAAATCGGAGTTTCTGTTGAAAAGCTGAGGCAACTTGGTTACACCAATGATGTTAACGGCGAATCCTTAACGAGCTCAGAACAAATATGCGAGCTCAAAATTCAAGACATCATTGTTTCAGACAGATGTGCAGATTACTTTGTGCGTGTTGCAGCTTTCATTGATGAGCTTCTAAAGAAGGTTTACGGTCTCCCACCTTACTATAACGTTAACGGAGCGGAAGATCTTTTAGGACGTTTGGTTGTTGGTTTGGCTCCGCACACTTGTGCGGGCATTTTGGGACGTATCATAGGCTTTACACGTCTAAGTGTCTGCTATGCTCATCCAATTTGGCATTCAGCCAAGCGGAGGGACTGTGATGGCGACGAAGACGCGGTGATGCTTGCGTTGGACACTTTACTTAATTTTTCTCGTGAATATCTGCCTGCACGGATAGGTGGAATAATGGATGCTCCAATGCTCTTGATTCCAATTGTTAAGACAAAAGAAGTGCAAAGACAAGCGCATGACGTTGATGTTGCGAGGTCCTACCCGCTTGAATTTTATGAGAAGACTTGGGATAATGCAGAAGCAAAAGATGTTAGCCGTCTCATAGACCTGATTGAGTATAGACTTGGAACTGAGGCACAATTCGAAGGTTTCAGTTACACGACTCCTGTCTCAAACGTTAATATGGGGAACTCTGAGAGTTCGTATAAGACGTTTAAGACAATGGTTGAAAAACTGAACAGTCAGCTTGAGTTAGCTGACAAGATTAAGGCTGTCGATGCCAAAGAGGTAGCTTTGAAGGTTTTAACCACACATTTTATTCGGGACATTGCAGGAAATCTAAGGGCTTTTTCGACACAGGGCTTTAGATGCAAATCGTGTAATAGGCGTTTTCGGCGTTTGCCCCTTCGAGGCAAATGTACATCGTGTGACGGAGCATTAACCTTAACTGTTTATCGGGGCGGTATTGAAAAATATTTGGATGTTGCACAGCATCTGATTAAAAAGTATGAATTGCCACAGTATTATGCTCAGAGAATTTTACTTGCGAGGGAGGAGATTAACGCTTTGTTTGATGGTAAGAAACCGAAGCAAATTAGTCTAGTAGATTTTGTCTGAGGTGAAAATCTTTTCTATGTATAGCTACATAATAGTTCTTGGTGCATATGACTAAGAGAGTTTATCACCCTAATGCTTACTTGGTTGATTTCAGAAATGTAAAACTTGGCTTGAAGGCTAGAACTCGCATACTAAATGTTTTAGAGAAGATTTCCGCCGATGCCAAAACTATTGCAGAACAAGCAGGGCTAAGTTACAGGGTTGTTATGCATCATTTGAAGCTTCTGGAGACAAGGGGATTAGTGCAACGTAAGGGGCGTAGACATTCAATCTGGAAGGTTACGGGTTTAGGGCAAAAGAGACTTTAGTAATGGGTTCTATTCGTTAAGGGTTTTTATATTACTATTTTCGATGTGACAAATGAGCTGGGATGCTTGGTATGAAGCCGTGGAAGAGGAAGCGTAAAGCCGTTGGCATAGGTGCAATTGTTGAGCTAGGGGTTGGAACCTTGTATGTCAGAGGCGCTTGGATGAAGAAGTTGAAGGAACTCGGAAAAGGCAAACGTAAGCCAGTCAAAAGTCATGACAAACGGAGATACGTTAACGTTTGAACTTAAGTGTGTGAGACGTTACCTTTGTTAGTTCATCTTCTTT
>SOJA01000107.1 GCA_004376975.1 Candidatus Bathyarchaeota archaeon | reverse complement strand
GGGAGGGGTCATAGACTTGACCTTCAGAATCTGTTTTTTGGAAGCAAGGTTCTATAATCCATGTAATAGAGATATCCTTGCAAAACCCGCTTTTTTTATGTTTGAAAATCTTGGGTCAAACGCCTTGTTTCTAGGTGGACTGACTAGACAGGTTTCTGATGCATATTTTATTATAGAAGAATTTTATAGAAAGAAGGGGTAAATGATTAGGTTAATTCCCGCTATACTAAAAACGTTGGAGGCGGGCTAGAAAAGAAATGCCGTACATTAAAAAAATTGAGTTAAGAGGCTTCAAATCTTTTGGTCCGAAAACCACTAGCATAACACTAGATAAAGGCTTCACGGTGCTCACTGGGCCAAACGGAAGCGGAAAAACCAACATTGTAGATGCGGTCTTATTCGGGTTGGGCGAACTAAGTGCTAGAAGACTGCGCGCCGAAAATTTTGCAAAACTTATTTTTCACGGTTCTCCTAATGCAGGTGTAGAAAAAGCGAAAGCTGCAAAAGTTGTTATTCAATTTGACAATAATGACCATCGCATACCAGTTGGCACCAACACTGTAACCATTTCTCGTGAAGTCCGCAGGAATGGTCAAAGCGTTTATCGGCTCAACGGGAGGAGGATTTCAAGATTTCGCATAGTCGAAATGTTATCTATGGCTGGGATCAGCCCAACCGGACACAACATTATTGTGCAGGGAACAATCACGCGCATGGCTGAGGTCTCTCCTCATGAACGCAGAAGAATCATAGAGGACTTGGTTGGCATTGCTCAATACGACGTTGAAAAGGCTGAGGCCGAAGAAAAGCTTCGAGCCGCCGAAATATCTATTCGGACGGCCATGGGGCGAATAGACGAAGTGCAGAAAAGAGTTGACGACCTGGAAAGAGAACGTAATGACCTACTTTGTTACACTTTCATCCAAAATGAAATCAAACGATTTGAAGCTATGAAACTCTCTCATGACATTTCGGAAGTGAAGAAAAAAATCGAAAAGATAGCGTCCAATGTTGAAGAGGTTGGCACCAGAGTTGAAAAGTTAAGGCAATTAAGAGAAGGTCTCAGAACTCAGCGTCATGAAGTTGAAACAGAATGGAGAAAACTTAGTTCAGAAACGGTGGAGGAAGGCAGTACACAAGTTCTTGAAGTTCAAATAAAGATAGGTGACATCAAATCGAAATTAACTGAACTGACGACCAAGATAGGCGCAGGAACAATGAGTCTCGAAGGGCTCAAGAAGGTGAGAGAGAATAGCCTTCAACAGTTAGAGCCTATTAAGAACGAGATCGCTGAAAGCCGCAAGAAAGTTCAACAATTGAAACGGCAACATGATCGTTTATCCAAAGAGGTTGCAATTAAACGGTCCCAACACGACTCCATCTCAAGTGAAGCAGCACAACTAAGAGCAAATTTAGGCGAAAATAGTAAGAAAATCAGAGAAATGGAGCAACAATTAGACAAACTTTATCAAAATCTGTTCGTTCTTCGAAGCGATCACGCCAGAAGTCAAGCCACAATTAAGGTACTTTCACGCAGACTAAACGACATTAACACTCGCAAGGAGAGATTCACGTCTAGCCTTGAAGCACTCAAAAAATCTTTTAGAGACCTTAAAGAGGTGAAGAAAAAGCAAGTAAAGCAGCTGAAAACTCTTCAACAAGCACTGGAACGAAAGAAAGCGCAAAAAGAGTCCATGGAGAAGGAGATTGTTGAGGCCGGCAAAATCGCTGGCACTGCTCGAGAGGCCGTGGTGGAATTTGCTACTCAGCGGAAATTGGCTGAACGTATTGCAAGAGAGGAAAAGGCGTTAAGGAACATCGAAGAGCTTGGAGAACTTGGCGTCATCCCGGGCATATATGGGCGACTCAGAAACTTAATCAAGATAGATCATGGTTACGAACAAGCAATAGAGGCAGCTTCAGCTGGCTGGTTGAATTCCATTGTTGTCCAAGATTTTAACGTTGCATTCACATGTACAGAAACACTTACACGCTTGAAGCTAGGTAGAATCAAGATAATCCCTGTTCAAGAATTATCTAATATCAAGCCTGTGAGGCCTCAGAAAATCAGGGATATAAGCGGGACCGCCTCCATGTTTGTTAAATGCGCAAAACAGTATGAACCCGCGGTTGTTTTCGTTTTTGGGGACACTTTGATAACGAGGGATGATAAGACTGCGCTCTCTGTTTCTCGCGACGGCTATCGAACGGCTACCGTTAACGGAAATGTTTACGAGACTGGTGGAGGGATAGAAAGTGGTTATTATCGGGCTCCTATCGACTTTTCTTCAATTATTCCAAGCGAATCAGCTGTTGAAAGCTTGAACCAGGCAGTAAGTGCCCTTCTGGAACACTTGGTAAGAAGAGAAAACGACGTAACCAACTTCGAAGAAGAGATTGAGAAAACCCGAGTAGAATTCACTCGATTAACCGAGGCAATACATACACTTGAAGGTGAAATTGAACGATTACACAAAAGCATCAAATATACGAAACGAAACGTTAAGCGCATCGATAAACACGTTCAAAACGTTCAAGGGCGTCTGGAAAAAGAGAAGGCACAAATAGTTCTTCACAAGGCACAGCGTAACGCTATCAAAAGAGAAATACAAAAACTACGTAACGAATTGATTAATTTACGACGAAAAGTGGATTTATCTCAGATTCAGGAAATGGAGATTCAGAAGGAAAGGTTAGGAGATGAAATTATAGAGTTACGGCAAAATCTTGGCAGCATAGAAACTGAACTTGCAACTCTTCAATCCAAGTTGAATAACGTTCTCAAATTAGGTGCCGATAACATTAGGATTCAACTTCGAAAGGTAAGACAACAGTTTTCTACCGTTGAAAAAGAAGTTGGAGAAGCCCTTGAACAGAAGGAGATGCTTGAAAGAGAACTTCCCGAACTTGAGAAGTCAAAGGAAGACTTGTCTCGTTCAGTTTTAACCGCTAGGAAAGAATCCAAGAAATTTACGTCTCAAATTGACTACATTGACAAGAGGTTGCACCGATATGACCTAGAGTATGAGCGAGCCGATCAGTTGTTCAACAAGCTTCAACTCAACCTCCAAACATTCCAACTACAGCTGGATCAACGCAACCTTCGATTGAAGGAGTTTGGTTACGAAGAAACCTTGGAAGTATCGCCGAAACAACTTGAATTAGCTGAATCATCTGTTAAATTGATGCGTTTCGAGCTGGAAAGGCTTGGTGCTGTGAATCAGTTGGCTCTGTCACACTATGCTGACCAAGCTTCACGATACAAAGAACTATCTATACGCATGAACGAGTTGGAGCTAGAAAAACGGGCTATACTTTCATTTATGGATGAAATTGAACAGAAAAAACGTAAGATTTTCCTGGAGGCTTTCAACCAAGTAAACGAAAACATCGGTAGGTTTTTCTCCAAACTCACAGGTGGCGGGGAAGCTGCTTTACGACTTGAAAAACCTGAAGAACCGTTCGCTGGCGGGATAGATATGGTCGTTCAGTTCCCTAGCAAGCCACCCATCCTTGTGAGTGGAGCCAGCAGCGGAGAAAGATCGGTAGCAGCAGTTGCCTTCATATTCGCTCTGCAAGACTTCTTGCCCGCAACTTTCTACCTATTCGACGAGGTTGACGCACATCTGGATGCACTTCACGTGGAGAAGCTGGGGGCGCTGTTAGCTGAGGAATCAACGAATTCTCAGTCTCTAGTTATTACGTTAAAGCCTGAGATGGTTAGCAAAGCAGGGAGGATATATGGCGTATACGAGCGCAGCGGAGTTTCTCATGTGGTTTCCGCTACGTTTAAGGGGGCGGGCTAATGTCATCCTCCATTGAAAAACCGTTCTATTTTCAACCTCCTTTGAACGTACTCTTCGAACTTGATAAATTGCAGAAGATATTGCCATGGAACATCAGCATTTCGTTTCTATTGACATCCTTCTTGAATGAGATGGAAAAAAGAGGGGAGGTCGATTTTAGGGCTTCAGGGGTGGCGCTTGATTCTTCTGCCACTATATATCTTATGAAGTCTAAGCTTCTGCTGAAGCTAGAGGAGCCTCCGCTTCCTCCTAAGCCTCCACCAGATTTTTCGCCTCCGCCTTTGTTTCTCCCTCTTCGTTACGAATTGACATCTACTACGATTCAGCATTTGTTAACGGTGCTGGATGAAGTGCTAACGGGTGAACGCTTATTCGGATTGAAACCACGTTCGGAACCTATCTTGCCGTCTCCTCCGGATTTTCTTCCTCCAGTTGATTTGTACATGATGGAGATCGAGGAGAAGATGAAGAGCTTGTGTCGTCTTCTGCGGCAACTTGTAAGTGGAGGAAAACTCGTATTCTTTTCTAAGGTGATAGCTGGACTAGAAAAATTGGAAGCAATCAAAACGTTCATTACTCTTCTCTTCCTTGCGCAAACAGGTAAAGTCGCCTTATGGCAGGAGGAAGATTCTAGCGAAATTTTCATAACTGTCCCAGAGGGTCCTGTTGTTGGAGGAGATAGAGCGGAAATCATCTGAGCTACTTAGCGAAGAGAAGTTAAAACGTGATTCAGCTTTATTAGAGGCTGCTCTCTATGTGGCGGGGCGCCCTCTGGATCTCAGGACGTTAGGATCTATCATTAAGACTCGTTCCAAGAGGAAGGTTCAAAGGCTGGTAAGCATTCTTATGGAAGAGTATAAGAATCGTGAAACCGCCCTTGAAATCTTGGAGCTTGAGGATAAACGGTTTGTTTTGCAGTTAAAGGCGGAATATTCACCTCAGGTTCAGAGGTTGGCGATTCGACCGCTTCTTTCTAAGGGCCCGTTGAAGACGTTATCTTACATTGCTTATCGACAGCCTGTTTTGCAGCCTCAGGTTGTTGATGTTCGGGGTCATCATGCTTATGGTCATTTGAGGCAGTTGGAGAGTATGGGTTTGATTTCTCGTGAGAGGGTTGGTCGGACTAGATTGTTGCGGACGACTGG
>SOJA01000108.1 GCA_004376975.1 Candidatus Bathyarchaeota archaeon | reverse complement strand
GATTTAACTACTGTTTCCTTAGTCTCTCAATTGAGAGTTGTCCAGAGTGTATGCAGTTTTCTTTACAGGTTATTTCTATGAGGCGTCTAGTCACGTCTTCCCTAAATGTTGGATTGTATCATGCGGCTTTTCTTTGGATTTTAATGGAATTTTTTTATAATGCTGATGTGTCTAAACATTGTGAGTGGTGATTGATTAAGTGGGTTATTTGGCTGCTTGGAAAGTTCTGGAAGAAATGATTACCGATTTCCGGAAAAAAAAGGTAAGTGTTCCAGCGGATGTCATAAGCAATTTGAGATATGCAAGGACTCTGATTAACGTTCTAAAAGCTGACCCACGTCATTTGGAGACTGGTCAAAAGGTTGAGGGTCTTCTTTTTAGTGTGGAGTCCTACCTTGTTTCTGAGGGACAGAAGAAGTTTGGAACAGAGTATGTTGAGGATTGGCTTCAGCGATTGGATGAAGCCAGCAGACAAGCCGTTGACGAAGTGGAAGAGGAGACACGGTTTGTTTCTGGGATTCCGCGTGGGCAGAAATGGATTCGTGTTAAGCCTTCCATCGAGTTGCCTGTTGAAGTGTTGAAGGCGTTAGCTGATGAATCAAACGTTATATGCAGTATGCAACGTGACGGGTTGCTGCTTGTTTACGGGGAAGAAGGATGCATAAGGATATTTGTCAAGAAAATGACTGCAAAATTCGGTTCGAAAGATGAAGGATAGCGCTTAAACTCACGACGTAATTCTAATATTGTGCCATACTAAGAGACTTAGCACAGGACGGTATAGTATGGATGATAAGCTTATTCTCGGCTTGGCTGGAATGCCTGGGTCGGGAAAGTCAGTAGTTGTCGAAGTTGCTGAAGAAAGGGGTTATGGGGTTCTTGTTATGGGTGATGTGGTGAGAAAGGAAGTGGAAAGAAGAGGTTTGAAACCTAACCCTGAAAACATTGGGAAGGTAATGCTTGAATTGCGCCAGAAGGAAGGTCCGGCAGTCATATCTAAACGATGTATCCCCAAAATAAAACACATGATAAGCAATAAGCTCATAATAGATGGACTGAGAAGCCTAGATGAAGTAGAAGAATTTGAGAGGCATTTTCCGAAATTCAACCTCATAGCTATCCACTCATCTCCGGAAACAAGATTCAAACGGGTTTACCGTCGCCGAAGAAGCGACGACCCGGAAAACTGGGAAATTTACCATGAAAGGAACATGAGGGAGCTAAGCGTAGGATTAGGCGGTGTCATAGCTATGGCTGAGTATATAATAGTGAATGAAGAGGAGTTGGAGGTTGTGAAAGAAAAGATTAGGAAGGTTTTAAGAAGGGTTGAGAAGAAGTGGATGACGTAAATGTTCAGATAGAAGTTAAGGTTAACCCAACAGAATCCGAAGACAAAGTTAAGAGAGCTGTTGAAAACGTTTTCGGCAGCATACCTATGCAGATGAAACCTTTGCGTAAAGGAACCCTCTTAGTTTCCGAAGTCAAAGGATTGGAGCCGCTAACCAAACTTTACAATCTACTTCGCAGGGAACGCATCCTCAGCGCTGCCCGAACAGTTCTTTTTGGAGGATTGAAGGGAAATACGATTAGCTTCTGTCTAAACAAGCAAGTTGCTTATGTGGGTCATGTATCATTTTCCAAAGAGACGGCGGAGTCTCCTTTAGGCCCAATAAAAGTTCGAATAAAATGTACAAGTTCCCGAGAGCTTATTAATTGGCTTACCTCAAGAACGTTGCAGAGTGGATGAGAATGAGTTTGGAAAAAGTTTATGAATATGTTGATGCCCATGTCGACAGTTTTGTTGAAGACCTCGTTAAACTTGTCAAACAGCCTAGTGTTTCAGCAAAAAGTGAAGGAATAGAAGAATGCGCAGTGCTTGTGGAGAAGATGCTTCAGGAAACGGGTTTTTCAACAAAAATCATAAGAGGAGAAAAAGGACACCCAGTTGTGTATGGAGAAATCAGGTCACCAGAATCTGATAAGACTCTTCTCTTTTATGATCATTATGATGTGCAACCGCCGGAGCCTCTTGACAAATGGATGTGTGGGCCGTTCAGTGGCAAAATAATTGATGGAAAGGTTTATGGAAGAGGAGCGTCGGACAACAAAGGTAACTTCGTATCCAGATTAAAGGCTGTTCAAACACTGTTAGAAGTCTCAGGCAGTGTGCCCGCTAACATAAAGTTTTTTGTCGAAGGAGAAGAAGAGATCGGCAGTCCAAATCTTGAACCGTTAATAAAGAAGTATAAGGATCTTTTTTGTGCCGATGCAGCAATCTGGGAGTTTGGTGGAACAGATAGGCGTGGTAGACCAAATGTGTATCTGGGTTTGAAGGGGGTCTTATCGGTTGAACTGAGGGCTAGTGGAGCATCTAGGGACGTTCATTCTGCAAATGCCCCTATAATTCCTAATCCAGCTTGGCGTCTCCTTTGGGCATTGAATCTGTTGAAGGATAAAGAAGAAAACATTTTAGTTGAAGGTGTTTACGAAAACGTGCGGTCTCCTTCTTCTGAAGAGATTGAGTGTTTAAAACATATTCCGTTTGAAGAAGAAGAGACAAAGAAAGAGCTGGGTTTGAAGGAGCTCCTTCAGAATAAGTCTGGACTGGAAGCTTTGAAAGCATTGTTGTTTCAGCCTACATGCACGATCAATGGTTTTATATCAGGCTATACGGGCAAGGGATCTAAAACGGTTTTGCCGCATGAAGCCAGTGCCAAACTTGACTTCAGATTGGTTCCAAACCAGAATTCCAGTGAGATCTTCCAAAAACTCGTTAAGCATTTAGAAAGGCATGGATTTGGCGATATAGAAATAATTAAACATGGCTCTACAGAGCCGACTAGAACACCAATCAATGATCCATTCGTGAAGCTTGTTACAAAAACGGCTGAGAAAGTGTATGGCGAAAGGGCTGTGATTTATCCAACCAGCGCTGGTTCTGGCCCTATGCATCTGTTTCGGAATTTTCTAGGTTATCCAGTTGTTTCAGCCGGATGCAGTCATCCTGAGGCTAACACACACGCGCCAAACGAGAACTTGAGAATTGGAAGCTTTATTAAAGGAACAAAATTCATTGCAACCTTGATCAATGATTTTGCCTTGTAACAGGGGCTAAACTCGTCATGAAGGCTGACGTAACTGCTAAGGGTGCGGTTCTGTTAGGTAGGTATGTGGCTTGCGATGCTTTTGATGGGTCTATGCCTTTGAGGGTTGTTACTCATGTTCATGCTGATCACATGGTTGGTTTACGACGGAGTTTGGTGAACTGTGAAAAAGTTTTGATGACTGAAGCTACGAAAGACTTGATTGATGTTATGAGAGGCCCACTTTTTCTGATGAGAGGCTGCGTGGAGACGCTTGGTTATGGTAAAAGTCTTCAGTATGAAGAGGAGCGGGTAACATTTTTCAGAGCTGATCACGTTTTGGGTGCTGCTCAAGTGTTTGTTGAGGATGCTGAGGGTACAAGGATTGTTTTCACTGGAGATTTCAGGATTGATGAGACTCCTGTTTTGGATGCGGACATCCTTGTTATGGAAGCCACTTATGGAAGTCCCTCTTGTAAACGCTCTTTTGGAGGAAACGTGAGAAATCTACTTGTTTCCTTGGTGAAAAAAGGGTTGAGACAGGGTGCAGTTTACGTTTTTGGGTATCACGGTAAGATTCAAGAGGTCATGCAAATCTTGCATGATGAGGGAGTGAAAGTTCCTTTTGTTTTGCCTGAAAAGCTTTTTCACTTCTCCAAGGTTTGTGAAAGGCATGGTATGCGTTTGGGACGTTTAATGTTGTCTGGGGAAAAAGAGGCAAAAGAATTGTTGGCTGGGAATTCTTCATGCGTAGCTTTTTGTCATATGGCTTCCAGAAGCAAAGTTGGACAGGGCTGTTTTCGCATTTATGTAAGTGGCTGGGAATTCAATTCTGCTTGCCGTCAGATTTCGGAAAAGGAGTATGTTATTGCTTTAAGCGATCACTCTGACTTTGATGGTTTAGTTGAGTATGTAAGACGTTCAAAGCCGAAGCTTGTGATTACAGATAACTTTCGTGCCGGTCGTGCTGAAAGATTAGCTAAAGAAATTCGCAGGCATCTTGGGATTACAGCTGTGGCCCTTCCGAAGAAATAATGTGCCTTGCTGTTGCCTTCACACTGTTTTTGTATAGTCATATCGCAAATGTGGCGACACCATTCTTTCGTGACGTTGTTTAATGTTGAGGTCGGATTCGGATTCCGAATTCATACGACTTAAATGAAAAGAAACAAGACATTCAGATGCCGGTACAAAAATGTCTTCCCCACTACAGCCAGAGTTCTTCGCATTGCTGGGCATAGACCTCTTCTTAGCGGTAAGTATGCTGACATGCTTGTTGGACAGGCATTTCCCATGGCAATTACCATACATCTATCAGTTGGCAGCTTTAGTTGGCTTTGGACACCTCCTTGTGAGCAGAGAGTTCATGACGTATTTCGGCGATTACATGCGTTTCTGGTACAGCCTTCTATACTTGATCGTGGCTTTGGGAAACATAGTCGCCATCAACGTGTATCTTGGCTTAATGAAGAAGCTGATGAATTATGCAAAGGTTTTCACGTTCACCGTGACTTTTCCAGCTTTGGCATTTTCAGTTTTCTTCTTGTCTAACTATGCTGGGATTGCTGTTCATCCATTGGTGATGGTTCCGCAGATGTCTTGGGAGGCTACATTCGTAACCATAGTTGCCTTCGACACCTTCGTGGTGGGGTTTGGCACATACGTGTTCTTCAAACCCAAATGGTGGTACATCGCCTTAGGCGCAGGCACAGCGGTAACAGGTGCATGCATATACACGTTAGTTAAGCCGTCGTGGGGAGCGGCAGCCTTCGTAATTTCAGCCATAGCTCTTGGAATAGCCTGCGTCCTCGTCTTAGGAGTAAGCGTCTACATCCTCGCAAGAATGTGGGTAGACACCCTAAAAGAAAGAAAAAGAA
>SOJA01000063.1 GCA_004376975.1 Candidatus Bathyarchaeota archaeon | reverse complement strand
GCTAAGTGGGCTGCGCTGACAAACTTGTTCTCATATACGATTTGATCATAGATCTCATCTGATATGACCGGAACTCCGTTTTCACCCGCTAAATCTATAATCTGTTTTACAGTTTTCTCTTCATATAATGCGCCACACGGGTTATTTGGATTGATAATTACAATTCCGCGTGTCTTCTGTGAGATTTTGCTTTGTAAATCGTCAATGTTTGGTTGCCAACGATTTTCCTCCACAGTTTCATAAGTTACTGGTTTTCCTCCGAAGAACTTAGCATACGCGATGTATGGGGGATAAGTAGGTCCTGGAAGAAGAATCTCGTCGCCTTCATTGATAAGTGCTGCCATGATCATTTGGATGCCTTCTGATATTCCTGTAGTGGCGATAACATTGTCAGCAGAAATATCTACGCCATTAACTCTTCCTTCTTTTTCACTTATGGCTTGTCTAAGCTCAGGTAATCCGTTAGAAGGAGAATAGCTGTTCGCTCCTTCTTCAACAGCTTTCGCCAAAGCGTGTTTAATATACGTCGGAGTGTCAAAATCAAATGCAACTGGATCCCCTATGTTCAAGTAATAGATTTTTTTCCCGGTTTCCTCCAGCGCTTTGGCATGAACAACAACATCGCGGATGGCATATTCTATGGTGCGCACCCTTTCAGTAACCTTTATGTTAACCAAGGCTTTCATCCTTCCAGGATTAACGTTTTTGCGTCTATGAGAGATAAAGATTGTGGAATGAACTCTGAAAACACTGTTTACCTAAAAGTGATTCGTGTTCTTGCGGAGTAGATGCTTTTCATCTCTATAGCACTAGAACTTATGGCGTTGACTCTGGAATCTGGAAGGTTTCTGATATGCTGTATCCATCTGCTGTTTGCACAGTGATTGTTAAGTTCTGGCTAAGATAGAGGGGCCAGTTCCATGGGCAAACTATTGTAGTGTTTGTGCCTGCGAGAAGTGCGTATCCGTCTGGTTCGAGGTTTGGAATGGTTAATGTTCCGTCAATAATATCCGCTGTATTTTGTGTCTCGAAAACAAGTTGTGTGATCGTCACTTTTTTAGCTGAGAAAATTGTGTTTAGAACTGTGATGTTAACATATGGTATTCCTGTGGCTGTTTTAGCGAAAGTAGGTTCCTTTGGAATTTTCAGCTCTATGGACGGTAATACTATGCTGTTTGAAACGTTTAAACCATCCGCAGTATAAACTGTTATATTGACATTATGGCCTCTGAAGCTTAGCCAATTGAACGTGCAATTACACCAAGTCTTTCCACCAACCGGTACCTCTAAGAACGATGGTGTCATCTCCGTTACAGTCTCGTTAAACTTTATTCGTGTAACATTGATGCTTTGAAGAGAGCTTGCCGTGTTCGTGACGTTAACCAAGAAAAACCCAATGCTGGCCAGGTTGAAGCCTGGTAACGTTGTGAAGATAATTGACGGTGGCGTTTTTACTGTTTTAGAGACTGGTGTGAATCCTTGCTTTGTATATACAGTTATTGTAATGTCTTTGTGACGATAGTTTGTCCAGTTCCAAACACAGTGATCAAATGTAACTGTTTCATTTACTTCAAGCGTGTAATCTGGTGAGAATTTTGGGTGTGAGAGGTACCCGTTTATGTAGTATTCTGTTCCGTTACTATAGGCCACGACAATATTCGTTATGTCAACAGGTGTGCTTGAAACTTCTGAATTAAGAATGGTGATGCTAATTTCGTTTGGATTTGTCTCGCTGAACGTTACATCAGTTATTAACAAAAGTATGCTTGCAGTCGCGTTTGCAGCTGCTTCAGCATAATATCCCTCCGCTGTTTCCACGCGGACAACTGGGTTTAGGTTTTCCCAGTTAAATAGACATTGGAACGATACACTGTTTTTCACAGTTAGATTCATTGGGAGGGGTATTGTTGTGTTTTCTGGGGTTTGTTGGTTAACCAAAACCTTTGTTAGTGTGAGGTTCAAGGCTGATGTAGGGTGATTGGTAACAGTGACATTAAATTGTTTGCAACTTATTGACGCATCAAAGTCGACATCTAATTCTAGTTTGACAAATTCCGTATTTACGGTTCGTATAGCTCCTGAAGCATTCATTGCCGACACATGTATCGTGATTGATTTGCCAGCGAATTCGCCCCAGTTCTTGAGACATTTAACGGTCTTTGAAGTTCCCTTTTCAACCAGTATGGGAAGTTCTTCCGGATAAGTATTCGTTACATCATATATGCTAGTATCTCCTTCGGCTGTCAGGTAGATTTCTGTTATGTTTGTTGAAGACAGTGAATGTGAAGGGTTCATAACTGTAAAATTAAAGTAATCTGCATGATCAATCGGGAAGCTGGCTTCAGTGATAATCAATTCTACGGTGTTTTCAGGTTCTAAATAGAAGTTTGCCATAACCCACACATATGATATGAAAGCTCCAAAAATGGCTGAGCCCAACAACAACAATATCAATGTAAGGGTCGAGACAGCCTTTATATTTGATGCATGCAAATCAATTCCTCCATACAGCAAACGTTTGTTGTATCTCATATTCTTAGAGATAAATAAGTGTTCTCTCAATGAAGCCATTGAAACGTGCTGTATTAGAAGTTAAGTTTTATTAATTCGCATTATATCCTTTAATTTTCTGTTGACTTGAGGAAGACGTATGGTTGAGTATGACGCTGTCATAGTTGGAGCAGGGATTCTTGGTCTGTCAACCGCTTATCACATTAAAAGTAAGCGTCCTGATGCGCAGATCTTAGTTGTTGACAAGCTTGGTGCTGCTGGTCAAGGGAACACTGCTAAAAGTGCGGGTGCCTTTCGATGCCTCTTCTACTCGCGCACAAACTTCACTTTAGCTGATTCCACTGTTGAGTTTTGCAGACATTTGCAGGATGATTTAGGTGTTAAACTGAAACTGCGATGGGCAGGTTATCTTTGGCTTTTCAATGAAGGAGGTTACAGACAGATTCAGCCTGTTTTGAAAGACTTGGCTGGAAAGGGTTTCGAGTATAAAGAGTACAGTGGTGATGAGTTAGCTGAAAAACTTGGAATCCAAACAAACCTTATTGACGATAAAGAAGCACAATTAATGGGTTTAGCAAACATTCACAAAGGTGTTTTTGTTCCTAAGGCTGGTCTAATTGATGTTGATTCTCTTGTTAGATTTTACGAGTCAGAATTCGTGAAATTAGGTGGGAAAATCCAGTACGGAACAGAAGTAAGAAATTTGGTTGTGGAGCCACATAGGCCTTTAGGGGTTCCTGGTGAACCATTTTTTTGGCAGAGTTCAAGGGTTGCTGGATTGAATACTAATCAAGGCAAAATTCGGGCAAAGAAAACAATTGTTGCGGCTGGAATTTGGAATTCTATGCTTCTTGACCCTATAGGTGTTGAATGCTACATTAAGCCGAAAAAGCGGCAAATCTTTTGTGTGAAAGCTAATACTGACGCGTTGAAAAAACTGTTATGGACAAAAGATTTCAGTTCTGCTGGCTGTTTGCCGTTCACTATTTTGCCTGAACCATCAGCATATTTCAAATCGACTCCTGAAGAGGATGCATTTTGGCTTAGCTATGGCGACGAATTTCCAAGAGCTTTCCGACTTGAAGACAACCCACAACCAGAAGAAAACTTCTATCAATACGGAATCTACCAGGTTCTGGTGAAGTACTTCCCACAGTTTAAGAATTGTCAACCATTTTCTGCTTTTGCTGGTTGTTACGCTATTAACACCTTAGACGGTCAACCCGTAATCTTCGAACAGAATGATTTAATGGTTGTCGGAGGAGCTAGTGGAAGCGGAATTATGAAGGCGGACGCTATTGGCAGAATTGCAGCAGCCCTTTACTATGGAGAAGAACACGCAGTTCTTTATGGGAATAGCCTGTTTGAAGTTAGCGATTTAGGTTTGAAGAATAGGCGCGTGGAGGCTGAGAGGCTGGTAATTTAGGTGTTTGACTTGTCAAGTTTTATCCATGTTCAAGTAGATGAATTATGCATCCGCTTTGAGAATGAAACGTTATGTACAGTTGAAATAGATCCACAAGCGTTAGTGTTTCCAAAAGGTGAATTAACTTGAAGATTACAGAATTCACATATTCCCTTGGAAAGGTTGAGAAAGGATACAACAACAGAACTCTCTACATAAACCTCACAAACAACCAAATTAAAAGCAAGCCTGTCACTCAATTCATGAAAGACACATTCATAGGTGGCCGCGGCTTCAACCTCTGGCTTCTATGGAACGCCTTACCCAAAGATCGCAAAGTCAAATGGGACGATTCCGAAAACACTATGTGCATCGCATGTGGTCCCCTCGGCGGAACCCCGATGTACCCGGGAAGCGGAAAGAGCATAGTAGTCGCAATCTCTCCTCTAACAGACTCTATCATAGACTCTAATGTCGGCGGATACTTCGGGCCATACCTTAAATTCGCTGGGTGGGATGCACTTGAGATGCAAGGAAAAGCAAAGTCCGAAGTGATAATATTTATTGACGGAGACAAAGGAAAAGTAGTGATCGAAGACGGTGAAGGGTTTCCATCGGAGACGCATCTGCTTACGGAAATCCTGACGGAAAAGTACGGTGGTGAGAATAAACGTAGCGTTTCAGTTGTTTCCGCCGGCTCAGGCGCAGAGCATACTAGGTTTGGATGCCTAAACTTCTCGTGGTATGACTCATCACGTAAAGTTGTGAGATACAAGCAGGCGGGAAGAGGTGGCACAGGCACGGTTCTCCGGAACAAGAAGGTAAGAGCCATAGTGGCTAAATTCTCTAACTTGACCGGGAGAATAAACAATCCTGCAGATTTCGATCTTCTAAGGCAAGTGGGCACTGCGTATAGTAAGGAAATTAGAATGCTTGACCCAAAACAGCATGGGATGGCTGTAGTAGGAACTACGCACTTGGTTGACATTATGAACGATTTCGATCTGCTTCCAACGGAAAACTTCAAGTTTGGGAGCCATCAAGA
>SOJA01000003.1 GCA_004376975.1 Candidatus Bathyarchaeota archaeon | reverse complement strand
CTCAAAACTCCTAAAACAAAGTGAGGATACTTATAAGTCAACAGTGCAATTCTAAAAGTAAATAAATGGGCTTGTCAATAAGTAGGAAGCCCAAAACTTCAGAAGTTGAACGGAGGAAAACATATGAAGCAAAAAGCCTTCACCTTCACTTTGATCATCGCTACAGTAATCCTTACATTTTTTGCAGCTTTCAACATTAAGAATGTTAACGCTGAGGGCGCTTACACTATTGAAAAAGTTAATCATACAATTGAAGTCATGTACAATGGCTACATATTCCTAAATGATACTGTGCAAATAACCGGTACAACACCCAGCTTTCTTATTGGGCTGCCTTACGAGTACGGCCCGCACGTTCTTCGATGCGTAGCTTATAGCTCAACCGCCATTTTTCCAGTAAGCCTTGATGTTTCCTTGTACAATCATATTGGTTTCTACGGGGTAAAAATAGATTTCCCCCAAGAGACACCACAAGTCTTCACTGTTGGATTTATACTCTCAAATAATCTCCTTATGCAAGACCCTATTAACATGAGTCAATACACCCTAGACTTTCCAGAATACCCCGTTTTGACAGAAGACGCGGTTAACTGTAATGTTTCAATTCTTCTGCCGGAAGGTTCAACATACCTGGGAGGAACTGTCGACACTCTTACATATCGCTCGGAAACTTTGTCTGCCTTTACACGTTCACGTGCAAACGTGTCTTTTTCATCAATTGGAAATGCAATACAAATGGCTGAAATAGAAGAACTGAAACAGAAGATAACAATAGGCGGGATGGGTGAGATCGAAGGCTCTGACACCTATCGTATGATAAACAAAGCTCCCCAAAAAGTCAGTTCCATCGAGATAATTCTACCCGGGAACACTACCGACACAAGCGCATATGATCAACTTGGAAGAAGGTTGTTAGTGGTAAATGTCACTGGAAAAACAAACAGATACAAAGTTTTGTTTACACCACCGTTGGAAGCTGAAGCATCAACTATTTTCACCGTGGAATACTGTCTGCCCAGTGAAGTGTTCGTTGAACAAAAAGAACCTGAAAGCTTTGACCTTACATTTCCATTGTTCCAGCATCTAGATTATTACATTGAGCACACTTTCGTAACTTTTGTACTGCCTGAAGGTGCCAAAATATTGAGTTTCAAAGACCCTTCAGACATCAGCGACTACAGAGTAACCAAAAATGTTTTCCAAGAAACGTTAACTATAGAACGGCAAGGCGTGTTTTCATTAGATAACTCCAGCATCGGGATCACGTATAAGTACAATCTTTTATGGGTGTCTTTCCGTCCTACCCTGTGGATGTGGGCTTTAGTAACCGTTGGATGCGCAATGGTTGTCGTGTGGAAAAGGCCTAAGGCTCCAGCTCCAGTTACTGTGCCTGAAGTAGCGATGGGGGTTCGTTTAAAAGATATTAAATCCTTCGTTGATATGTATGAGCAGAAAAGGAAAATAGTTTTGGAGATGCAGTCCCTTAAGGTAAGGGTAAGTAAAGGCAAAGTCTCGAGACGTCGGTATAAGGTGCGGAGAAGAACGCTTGAAACACGTCTTAATGTTTTGTCTAGAAACCTAGGTGACTTGAAGGAGAAACTGCGAGCGGCTGGAGGACGATACAGCGATTTGATGCGGCGGCTTGAAGTTGTGGAAACTGAAATTAGCGAAGTTGAGGCGAACATTGGGAGCATTGAAGCACGTCACAGGCGAGGAGAGCTTTCATTGGGGGCATACCGAAAACTTCTCGGGGACTATGAGCAGAGAAAGGAGAAAGCTGAAACAACAGTTAACGAAATTCTCATAAGACTACGTGAAGAAATTCAATAGCAAACCCAAAAACTTTTATTTCACTGTTCTGAATTCATGGAACTCGAATTAAAGAGGAAGGCAAAATGGTGGAGATTATAATTGATAATGACAAATGTACTGGATGCGGTACATGTGTAGACACTTGTCCTGTTGAAGTTTTCGAAATCAAAGATGAAAAGTCCGTTCCAGTAAAAGTTGAAGAATGCCTAGTTTGCAGAGCCTGCGAGGCTGAATGCTCAGAAAATGCAATCCAAGTGATTGAGTAGCCTTCGGCATTCCACATTTGTCTCTGAAGTCACTTATACACTCCAGAAAACCTTCTGAACCTGTTTCACTTTCTTTATGATCTTTTCACCTTGCTTCTTAACACGTTTACTAATTTTAGGAACCTTGTCTTCTACACTGTAAACTGCTCCACTCATCTTTGCAACGGCAGCCACAACTATTCTTCCAATAGAATTAAGACTGTAACCTCCCTCAAGCACTGACGCAAGTTTTCCTTCGCATATTTCTGAAGCCAGATTAACTATCGTTTCATAGACTTGTTGGTAGCAAATGGTGGAAAGGGAAAGATCTCCTACAGGATCTGCAAAGTAACCATCTAATCCGGCGGATACCAGTATGAACTGTGGTCTGTACTGCTGTACTATGGGTTTTGCAATTTCATTTATCGCCCTTAAGTAAATATCATCGCCTGTTCTGAATGGTAGAGGGATATTTACATTATAACCTAAACCTTCTCCTTCCCCAACTTCATGTATGAAACCTTTTCGTGGGAATTCTCGCGGGTCCTCATGCAAACTTACGTACAGGACCCTATTAGTTTGGTAGAAGATCTCTTGTGTACCGTTTCCATGATGGGCATCTATATCCAATATCAGAATCTTCTTCAGATTGAATTTTCTGAGCAAATTTTTTGCTGCTATTGCGACATTATTGAAGATGCAGAAACCGCCTGCACGATATTTTCCAGCATGATGTCCTGGAGGTCGAACCAAGGCGAAAGCGTTCTGAATTTTTCCTTCCATTACAAGATTAACAGCCTTCAATGCTCCGCCCACAGCGTAAAGGGCAACCTCAAAACTCTCCGACGAAGCAACAGTGTACTCCTCCACATCTAAAAGTCCTCCTAACATGCATGTGTTCTCTACAAATTCAATGTATTCTATACTGTGGACGAGTTCAACATCCTTTATGTGAGCTCTTTCTGGTTCAATAAACTGCCAGTTTTCGACACCTTGAAGTCTACTCTTCTTCAACTCTCTAATAATGGCACGGAGACGCCTAGCCGATTCAGGGTGACCTTTACCAGGATTATGCCGATAATACGTCGGTGAGAAAATCACGCCTGTTGTGCCTATGTTAAATCATCCCTTCGAAGGTTGTCTGTAACATTCTCTGTAAGTATTCCTTCATGGAGGACCCTTTCTTTTTAGCCAGTCTTTTAATCATTTTGTTTACGCCTGTTGTGTATTGTATTGCCTTTTTCGGCCTGTCAACTATGAAAGGTGGAAGCTCCATCTCCCTAGCCACTTTTCTCAGCACCGTTTTTCTTAGCATGTCATTTGGCGACTTTATCTTAAGCTGCAAGGGTAGACTTGCCGCGAATTCTGCTAGTTGGTACGCCGCAAAAGGTAGGCGTAGCTCTACGTTGTGGAAGTTGCAGATTTTGCTGTCTCTTTCTAAGTTGATTTCATACATCCTTGCAATGTCGCTGAAAAGAGTTTTCTCTACAAATGCTCTACCATGCAGCACATAATCATTCAAGTAGCGCCTGTAGCCTCCGAAAAGCTCATCTGCACCTTGTCCAGCAAGCATAACTCTGAACCCCATTTCCGAAGCTTTTTCCGCCGTCCAAAAAATCGGGGTTCCTATGGCTGTTTTAACGGGGTTTGCCTCTTCAATAACCCACAAAACTTTTGGAAGAACTTCTTCCACAGCATCTTCACTGTAAACACAAATGTGAAGTGGCAATTTCAGCGCTTCTGCCGCCTCTTTCGCATGTTCAATTTCAGGCTGGTTTTCCAAGCTCACATAGATCAGATGTACATCTACTTCAGATTTCTTGGCTAAGAACGCAACCATGCTGCTGTCTAAACCACCAGAAAAGGCTACTGCAACTTCTTTAAGGCCCGAAACTCTTTGTTTAACTGATTGTTGCAAAAGGCTTCGTATTTTTCCAGTTGCAGTTTGCATGGTTGTTTGTCTAGTTCCTGTGTAAACGAGTGTTTTTACAGGCTTAAAATTGAAACCATGTTCGTCAACTATGGCTATATGTCCCGGCGGAAAGGAATACGTCTGTCCAATTCCGATTTTCCACAATGCTTTGCGCTCGGACGCTAAAGCCGCTAGATCTACGTTTTCACCATAATAGAGCGGGTAGGCTCCTAATGAGTCTCTCCCAGCTATAAGTCTTCCAGACTCAGCCACAACAAAAGCGAAACTGCCATCAAAATCCTTGATGAGGGCTTCTACATTTCCTTGATTTTGAGTAAGTTTTTCAGCTGCAAATTGCCCGTTGAAAATTTCAGTGTTAGGTAAATAGGGAGTTCCCTCAAAAACAAGTGTTTTATCCTCCAGTTTTATTGGTTGTGGTATGTCTGAAATAGAGATTTTGGAGAAAACGTGGCCAACCATTATGGGTGAGGCTATGGCTGGGGTTTGTAAATTCTCGGTGGAGTTTTCTATTTTCACTGTTGTCGGTGATGCCAGCCCCAATGCCTCGGTACATTCATTTTTTAATATTTCAAGCATAGTGCCTGCTGTTTTTGCTACATTTTCGTTCCTTTTGCTAGCGATGGCGGCAATCGCGCCCATGTGGAAGAAGCCTCTTAGTATGGTAAAACATTAATTCTAACCCGGCTTATCTAGTTTTGCGGGAGGTTATGATTTGCCTATTCTTCCCATTGATACGGGTCGTTACGGAACTCCTGAAATGAAAGGGATATTCGAGGAAGAGATGCGGGTTCAGAAAATGTTGGATGTTGAGGCAGCGTTAGCTTTGGCGCATGCTGAAGTTGGTGATATACCTCGAGGAGATGCTGAAACGATAGCGACTATGGCTTCGACGAGGCATGTGAAATTAAGTCGCGTAAAGGCGATTGAACGTGAAATAATACATGATATTGCCTCTATTGTTAGAGCTTTAGCTGAGGTATGCGGTCCAAGCGGGGCATATGTTCACCTTGGAGCGACAAGCTATGACATTGTGGATACTGCATGGGCTCTTCAGCTAAAAGAGGCTTTAGGATTGATTGAGAAAAGGCTAGACGGTTTTGAGGAAATCCTTATGGAAAAAGCCTTGCAGTACAAAAACACTTTGATGATAGGTAGAACCCATGGCCAGCATGCTTTGCCAATAACGTTAGGCTTCAAGTTTGCGGTTTGGATGCGTGAAATCTCAAGACATATCCAAAGGCTTAGACAATGCAAAGAACGAGTTTTAGTTGGAAAGATGACTGGAGCGGTGGGGGTTCAAGCTGGCTTAGGACCGCACGCAATGAAAATTCAGGAGCTGGTTATGCAACGATTAGGAATCAAGCCGGCTGAAATTTCCACTCAGATTGTTCAGAGGGATCGCCATGCTGAGCTTGTATGTTTGTCTGCTATGATTGCTTCTACACTTGATAATTTTGCTACTGAAATTCGTCAACTGCAAAGGCCTGAGATTGGAGAACTTTTTGAGTCTTTTGATTTGGAGAAGAGAGTTGGCAGTTCAACAATGCCTCATAAGCGAGATCCAGAAACATGTGAAACGACCTGCGGCCTAGCTAGAATTGTTAGAAGCCTTGTTACCCCGGCTCTAGAGGACGTTATAACTTGGCATGAAAGAGATATGACACAGTCTTCAGCGGAGCGGTTCATCATTCCTGAAACATGCATCCTACTTGATCACCTGCTTTCTTCAATGAGCAACGTAGTAGCTAACCTGCACGTTGATGAAGAACAAATGCGGAAAAACATTGAATTGACCCAAGGACGCGCCATGTCCGAAGCTGTCATGGTGGCGTTAACAAAGAAGGGTGCAAGCCGCCAAGAAGCCCATGAACTTCTTAGAAAACTGGCAATACAAAGTAGAATGAAGAAGCAACATTTCCTGGAAATTCTTCTGGACGATAAGGTTGTACGTGAGAAGTTAAGCGAAAAAGAGATTCATGAGGCTTTGAATCCGCGGAATTATTTGGGTACGGCTTTAGAGCAAGTTGAGCTTATGTCTAGAAAAACAAGAGAAGAACGGAAGGCTAGAGGGCTAGCTTAGTATTGTGTTAGATCCTTCTGTTCCCACTCTTCTCCCTTTTCAAGCTTCTTCCATTCCTCTTTCTTAACGAAGCCGCCTACTTGCTCTTTTATTTTCTTTGCCAGTCTTGGCCCTATCAGGGGCAGACTTACCAAGTCGCTGATAGCTGCATGCTTTATTCTCTTTATTGTTTTGTATCCAGCGTTGTAGAGTATGCGACCACGGACTCTGCCAACTCCTTCTAGCTTAACAATTGGCAGCAGTTCTTTCTTTACTCCTTTTTCTATTTGTTCCATGAGCTTTAGGGTTTGTGGCAACATTTTCTTGTTGTTGAAGAGCAGGGCTAGTTGATGAGTAGCGTGAAGCAGCCATTTTGCATTTTGAATTGCTCTGTAAAGGTCGCCTGGCTGCACCCGGAATCTTTCGATTAGTTCATCTTCGCTCATTTCTTCAACCCAGCTTTTCAAAACCATGGCGGTTTTTATCTCTCCTAAGAGTTCTTCGTAGGCCATTCTGTCTTCCCACTCATCGGGTACATTGACAAGTAACTCTTCTTTGTGTTCTTCCATGAAAACTTCAACTTGATCTAGCTCCCGTGTGTAGGGTCTCAGTTTCGGAGCCATATCTGGTGTGTGAGCTATCATGTGGAGAAGGCTTAAATCAGTTAAATATGCAGGTTCACCTCTTAACCCATCGCGTATTATGACGGCTGAAACTGGATCTATGTATAGTTCGCTTGCTCGTTTCCCAAATTTTGTGGCGTAAATGTTATCTCTGCAGACATCGATCATTTGCTCGTCGTATAAGTATTTCAGAATCTTAGTTATTACACTCTTAATCGTTTTAATGTCGTATTGGTATGCGTAGAAGGTTTTACCGAAGAAGTCGTAAATTCCACGTTCGGTGTGGGCAAAGTCTGCTGCTATTGTTGCTAAAACATGGGATCTCAAAATTCTTTCAACTGCAAGTCTTGACCATATTCTCTCCGTCTTCGCAAGAATGTAGTTTTCCATTAAATAGTCTGCTTCGTCACTGTTTCTGGCTGTAAGTATTGCTTCTCCAACTTTGTCGTATTTGGGTCTTCCAGCTCTGCCTGCCATCTGCTTGTATTCTAGAACGCTGATTGGATAGTAGCCATATCCAGGTTCATATCGCTTATAATCTTGAATTACAACGGTTCTAGCTGGCAGGTTTACTCCGAAAGCTAACGTAGGCGTAGCCGTTAAAACCTTGATTTTCCTATGCCGGAAAGAATCCTCTATTATTCTGCGGTGTCTACTACCTAATCCAGCGTGGTGGAACGCGGTTCCATGCATAGTCAGTTCAGCCAGCATTTCACTTATTCTTGTTCTCTCTCCAGCCGCTAGAATTTTATCAGCGTCACGTTTCAATGCACGCTTCACAGGTTTAGACAGGATTTCTTCAACTTCAACAGCAGCATTTTTAGCAAGCGTAACAGCTTTTCTTCTTGTACTTGCAAAAATTAATGCTTGTCCACCAGATTTTATAGTGTTCAATGCTAAGTTTATGGATGAGTTTCTTGATTTCCTATCTATTTTTTTTGCGTCTCCGTCTTTGAATTGAATTTCTTCGTGCAGAATTACTCCTTCCTTCAAATGGATTGGCCGCCACTCTGTTGTGACATATCCTGCTTTGAGCCACTCTGCAAGTTCTTCAACGTTATTTATTGTTGCGCTTAAAGCCAAAACTTGTATGTCCGGATTGATCTGCATAAGTCTTGCTAGGACAACTTCAAGGGTTGGTCCTCGCTCACTATCATTTAATAAATGCACTTCGTCAGCAACTACGAGTGAAATCTCATCCATCCATTTTGCTCTATGTCTCAGAAGCGAATCCGCCTTCTCATTGGTGGTTATAATTACATCATATCTTTCCAGCCATTGGTCAGTGCTGTCATAGTCACCTGTACTGATGCCTATCCTTACGCGTTTTCCGTCAGGCTTCCTTATTGAAGTGTATTTCTTAAACTCCTCATACTTTTCGCTTGCCAGAGCCCTTAAAGGCGTTAGATAAATCGTTTTTCCATTTTTCTCCAGTATATGCTTAAGTGCGCAGAACTCAGCAATCAAGGTTTTTCCTGAAGCTGTTGGGCTGGCCAAAACAAGGTTTCTTCCTTCGAGGGCTCCAGCCTTTATTGCTTCCTTCTGTGGGGGATAAAGCTCAACAACTCCAGATTTAATCAGTATTTGTTTAACAGGTTCCGGTATTGATAAGTCTGATGTTTTCACTGAAATGCGCCTTTCTTTCTGTACAATAAAACTATCCTGCTGACAATTTAAAATGTTACGAGCGAAACACGAAAGTTTCCCTTGAGTTACGTTTTTCTATAAGATGTTATACTAAGAGCTTTGAAGGATTTGAATTGGAATGATCAAGAATATAAGGGAGTTGCTTAGGGCACATGAAAATCTGAAACGCGAGGTTTACCTAGACACTGAAAACTCAAGCGTGGTTCCGAAGGAAGTTGTTGACGCTATGCTGCCGTATTTCAATCAACGTGCATATGGTAATCCAACACTGACACATAAACCAGGATGGGAAGCCTTCGAAACAATAATGGAATCCTCGCAGAAAATAGCGGCATTCTTAGGATGTAAAGCACTTGAAGATGTCAATTTCACTCCTGGAGAAACAGAAGCTAACAACTTAGCTCTCACTGGAACAGTTTTTTCAATGAAGGATAAAGGTAAGAAAATTGTGATTTCTGAAATTGAACCTTTAAGCGTTTTACATGTTGTTGATCTACTCCAAAAACACGGATTTACCGTGGCAAAAATCCCAGTTAACAGTGAAGGCTTCATTAACCTTGAAAAACTAAGGGAAGCTGTAGACAAAGAAACGATCCTTGTGAGTTTATCGGCTGTGAACCATGAAATCGGAACAATTGAACCGATTAAAGAAGCATTGGAAATAGTGAAGGATAAGAACCCTGACGCGGTGTTTCATACTGATTGTTCAGATGCTTATGGAAAAATTCCATTTAATGTACAGAATTTAGATGTGGATTTGGCAACCATAAGCAGCTACAAAATTCTGGGGCCAAGAGGAATAGGTGCATTATACGTTAAGCAGGGTGTTACCCTAGAAAAAATTCTGGAAGGTCAATATGGGACGCAGAAGCTTTGGCCAGGGGTTGAAAACACACCTTTGATTGTTGGTTTTCAAAAGGCATCCGAACTCGCATTCCATAATTTTGAAGACAACGTGAATTATATGCGGAGGCTCAGAGACAAGCTGGTTAATGGAATAATCGGAAATATGTTAGACGTTAGGCTTAATGGACCTGAAGGAAATAAAAGATCTCCTGACAACGTGAACATAAGCTTTCTAAGATGCGAGGGCGAAGCATTAACAATTGAATTGAGCCTGAAGGGCGTCTATGTTTCAAGCGGTAGTGCATGTAGTAGGCGGCTTCTTCAGCCAAGTCACGTTCTTATTGCTATTGGCAGAAAATTCGTCGAAGCCCACGGGAGCATCCTGATGAAGGTTACACGGTATCACACCGAAGAAGATATAGACTACGTTTTAGAGGTTATCCAAAAGGCTGTAGAAAGGATAAGAAAGATTGTTGGCTCTATGAAGGTGAAGTAGTAATGTCTAGGGCACCTCTTCCATATAACCAGAAAATACTTGATTTGTTCAGGAATCCGAAAAATCTTGGAAAGATGGAAGATGCAACAGTTACGGCTGTGGCGGGAAACCCGCTGTGTGGAGACATGATAGCTTTCTACTTGAAAATTGACGATGAAGACGTAATAGCGAAAGCATCTTTTGAAAGCTATGGGTGTGCCGCAAACATAGCAACTTCAAGTATAGTGACTGAAATGGTCAAAGGACTGAAGATTGAGGATGCGTGGAAAATCTCGTGGAAAAGCGTTATTGAAGCTGTTGGCGGGGTTCCTAAAGTGAAGTTCCACTGCGGCATGTTGGCTGTTGGAGCATTGAAGAGAGCAATAAGAATATACCTCAAGAACAAGGGGGCTTCTCCTAATTGGTTGCCGAAGGAGCTGGCTTTCGAGGAAAAACAGGCTCTGGAAGAGGAAGAATTAGCGGAAATAATTTCAAAAAGAATGAAGGCAGAGGAAAAAAAGTGATGTTAAATCCTCACAAAATTAGGGAAGATTTTCCAATTTTAAAACGGAAAATAAACGATTATCCCTTAATCTACCTTGACAGTGCAGCTACATCTCAAAAACCGAGACAAGTGATTGCAGTCATTAAACAGTTTTACGAAAGCTGTAATGCGAACATTAATAGGGCTGTTTATACAATTTCTCAAGAGGCATCTGAGCTTTATGAAGATGCGCATAAGGATGCTGCCAAATTCATTAACGCAGACGGTGCTGAAGAAATAATTTTTGTGAGAGGCACTACAGAAGCGATAAATCTTGTTGCTTATGCTTGGGGTCTTCATAATCTAGAACGGGAAGATGAGGTTCTAGTTACGTTGATGGAGCACCACAGCAACATGGTTCCTTGGGAAATTATCTCCAAAATAAAAGGGTTTCAAGTCAAATATGTGGAAGTGAATGATGATGGAACCTTAAACTATGAGTCTTTTGAAGAACTGATCTCTGATAGAACCAAAATTGTATGTTTGACTCATGTTTCAAATGTTACCGGAGTTATAAATGATGTGAAAAGAGTCGCAAAGACTGCGCATGAACATGACTCTTTGGTGCTTGTGGATGGAGCACAATCTGTTCCCCATTTTGCTGTAGATGTTAAAGGTTTGGATGTGGATTTCCTAGCTTTTTCTGGACATAAGATGCTAGGTCCAACGGGCATAGGTGTCCTTTACGGTAAACGTGAGATTCTTGATGAAATGGAACCGTTCCACGGTGGAGGTTCAATGATAGCGGATGTCACGTTTGACACGGCGACGAGGCGTTGTTCTTTTTCTTTAAATGATTTGCCTTGGAAGTTCGAAGGCGGTACCCCGAATATCTGTGGCGGTGTAGGTCTGATGGCAGCTATGAAATACTTGAAGGATGTTGGTATGGAAAATGTTAGGGAACACGAAGAAGTTTTAACGAAATACGCAATACGTCGTATGCAAGAATGTGAAAAGGTCAAAATTTATGGTCCAAAAGATGCATCCTTAACATGTGGAATAATTCCTTTCACTGTTGAGGGGTTAAGCCCACATGATGTAGCCTTATTCCTTGACAGTTATGGAGTTATGATTAGAAGCGGCTTCCACTGTGCTCAACCGCTACATGAAAAGTTCAAATTGAAATCTTCTGATAGAGCGAGTTTTTACATCTATAATACGCGTGAAGAAATTGATCGATTAGTTGAATTTTTGAAGGAGATTGAACAGTTTTAATGAGCATGGTTGAAGATTATGTGGCTAGAATTGAAGAAACATGCGGCGAAGAAAAACACTTCATCGTGGTTTTCAAGTATGAGGTAAAAAACAAGGTGATCGCGAAAATTCTGGAGAGGGCGAAGGTAGAAAAATCGTTTTCTCAAATAGTCTTTGAATTAACTTTTGGAAGTGTTTCTTTTCGTCTTTACGGGACTGGTAAGGCTATTTTTCGGAGTCTAAGGGATAAGGAAGAGCTGCATAAGGTTCTAGTTGATCTCCTGTTATAGTCTGCCACAGAGCAGTATATTAAGCTAAAACTTGGTCTTGTGATTATTCTTCTGAGAAGACTTGAGCGACTTTTTGCAGTTCTTTTGTTATCGGCATCAGAAATTTGACTCTTTTTTCGGTTTGTGATTTGTACGAGTCGATAATTGTTTTTAGCTTCGCCATGATTTCACCCGTGATTTCTACAAGGATTTTGTGGTTTTCCTTGTTTTTGAGGTTGATTATTTCCACTTTTTCGTTTCTAGAAACTAGGATTAGCTGTCCTGTTAGGTACAAGTGGGCTTTGATTATTCGTTCATTGTAGTTTTCGGGAAGCGAAGAGACGGGTATTTCGATTGTTTTGCTGAACGGCTTTAAAATTTTCAGTAATGAATTGAAAAATTCGTTGACGAGATTGTCTTCTTCCATTTCGCTTTCTGATATTTGTCCGGCTTTTTCTTGGATGTCTTTCAAAAATTCCGCAGCTTCTTCGCTTGTTTTTATGCTTTCTTTTGGCGGTGTTGCGTCTACAATTATTTTAGGTGTTACCTCTTCAGTTGTGGGTGAGGCAGATTCTTCAGTCATCTAAATTCACTTCTAACCTTAGTCATATTCGTTTTTGTAGTGATAATAAGCGTTAGTCTGTGTAGGGAGTTTACATACAATATGTGAACATAATAATGTGTCGTAAGACATAATACTTTTATCATGCGGCAAAGTATACGCTTAATGAGAAAGACTATGAAACAGAAACGGAAAGCAGGCGGAATTGGATTCGGCACTGATTCAATAAGAGAAACTAGTAAACATGCTACAAAGACGCAGTCGGTGTCGTTGAGGGAAGACAATTTCAGGATTACCTTGGACATTATCAAAAGGCGGAAGATGTCGAGATCTCCCCAGTATGATAAGTATGATATTACAAAGTATGATCTTCATTCAGGTTATACATTCCCAGAGTCCGTGGAAGAGCTGATTCCTATGGGGACTCCGGAGTATGTGGATAGCGGTCAACGATACGTAGAGCGGATGATTCGAGCCTTGTACTATTTTAAACAGTGTGCCTTGATTGGGCCTTCTGGAACTGGTAAAACACACATCACCTATTTGGTGGCTGAGCTTACTGGCTTGCCTGTTTGGGAAGTTAACTGTGGCTTGCAGACTTCTTCATATGATTTGATCGGACGGTTTATTGGTCTTGGAAAAGAGAATTGGATTGACGGTCAAGTAACATCTTGGCTGAAGTACGGAGGTTTGCTTTATCTGGATGAGGCTAATATGATGAAGCAAGATGTTGCGACAAGGTTGAATCCTGTTTTGGATACTCGTGGTCATTTGGTTTTAACTGAAAAAGACAACGAGCTAATTCCCAGGCATCGTTATGCTTATGTCATCATTGCCATGAATCCGTTTTCTGCAGAGTTTGCTGGGACTAAGCCTCTAAACGCAGCGTTTAGAAGAAGAATGAGTGTTTGGATAAACTTTGATTATGAGAGCATAGGGGAAAAGATTTCCGAAAGAGAGATTGAGCTTTTGATAAAGAGATCGAAAGTTGACAGGGATACAGCTTATAAAATTACCCAGGTTGGAGCTGAAATGCGTAGGCAATATCAAGCAGGCGATCTTCCGTATGGGCCTTCAGTGGGTGATTTAAGCCATTGGGCAGTTTTAGTTGTGGATGGTGCTGACCCTATATTGGCGGCTGAAGAAACCATAGTTGCCTTAACCAGTGACAGCATTGAAGTGCAAGCAGATGTGCGAAGACTGATCAAGTCAGTTTTCAAAGCTTAAACGTTTGTTTCACATGGTGAACTAAGTGGGATTTCTGGAATATGCTCGGTTATTATTCTTTGAAAAGGATCAAATGAAAATAAACCTGTCAACATCCTCTAAAACCGTGTTTCCACAGTTTTTTTGCGATGAGGAAGGATCTGTAATCGTTCTTCCAGAACCAAAGTTTAGAGAAAACGAAGATGGAGAAAAAACAATATGGCTGATGGGCTATTGCTTTCCTGCTGATGCCCAAGGAAAAAGACAGCTTGCACACCTTTTCAAAGCATGTGCGTTTCATCTCAGTGCACACGCTGTTTCCTCAAGCTTTAAGGATTATGAAGAATGGGGAAAGAGTAAGGATTCACGGTTAGTGAGATTTGCAAGTTCTCTAATAGAAGATGCAGTAGCTACCGCTTATGTTTCCACAAAACACGTTGACAAACTCTTTGATCTGGCATTCGCGAACACCCTAGCCTTGAAAAGATTACACTCGATAGACAAATTGATAAATCCAGCGACCAGAATAATGGCTGATCTTCTAGTAAGAATGAACACTGGTTTTACGAAAGTTGAATCACAAAGTGAGCATAACGTAGCCATCCGTGTCGCTGAGCTCCTCGATCAGTTTAAAGAAAAGGCGTGCTTATCATCTGGAGATGAAAAAGTAAACCTGAAAGATGAAAAACTGAAGGTCGCTGAAGAAATCTACTGTGCAATTGAAAACGCTGGCCCCATAACTGAGGCTCCATTTCTTCCGCATACTGAAGAATTGGGTAAATGCTCCATTTTTTCTCGATCTTACTTCGTTGATTCGGACATTATTCTTGAAACTGACTTCAAGAAATGTCTAGATTTCCTAGGTGGCACATTTCCATCTTCTGAGGAGAGAAAGCAAAGGTGGAGGAAGACAAGTGAAGCTGAGGCGATTCAGGTTTTCAATTCGTGGGAACATGAAAGAGAGAAAAATGAAAAAATGCTTGCGAAATATGAAGATCTTTTAGTTCCTACGAGGCTCAAGTGTGCTGAAATCCCGCAGCTGGGCTATACTGAGTTTTTGAGATCGAAAGCTAGGTGTAAGAGTGAAGCGCATAGGCTTATTGAGAGTCTGCTTGTGGCTAGAGATGCAGTTGATGAAGATCCGAGAAAGATGTATGGCGTTCTCGATTTAGCAGAGGTAATACAGGTTATAGCTAGCAAAAGTCCGAGATTGGACGTTTTTATGTTGGATGAGAACATTAGTAAAAGCTATGCGTGGATGATTCTGCTTGATGCCAGTAGAAGCATGAGGTGTATTAAGGATTTTGCATTGGAGCTTTTTGTGATGGCTGCGGAAGCGGCGAACCAGTTGCTTTTGGATTCGTCTTCTTGGGGGATGTATGCCTTCAATGACCGTTTTTTGGTGATTAAGGATCCTAAGGAGCGGTATAATGTCCGTGTGAAATCTCGCATTGGCGGCCTCAAGTTTGAGGGGTTTACGTATATGCCAGATGCTTTGGAGATTGCTGGGCAGATTATTAAGGCGAGGAATGAGAATTTAAGGTTGATCACAGTTATTTCTGACGGGTGGCCATTCGGATACACTGATATTGAGAGTGCGTTGTCAGAAACTATAAGTTCTCTGGAAAAGCGTAACATAGCTGTGTTAGGAATTGGTGCAAAGAGCCGTCGAATGAAGTTTTTCTTCAAAAATCACTGCACAGTTTACACTTTACGAGATCTAAAGAAGAAATTCTCAACCCTGTATATGGAAGCTAGCAGAATTGCAGTTGAAACATAAGCTGAACAAGTGGAAAGACCTGGCTGTTCTCGTAACAACAAGAAGAACTAT
>SOJA01000209.1 GCA_004376975.1 Candidatus Bathyarchaeota archaeon | reverse complement strand
TTTTACTTTTCCTCTAATTTATTGGTGAAATTCGATTTACACCACTGTTCTTTCGGCAATATTAAGTTTACTTTCAAAGAATCAACTTTGACAATATTCAGAACTTAAGCGTTGCTAAACACCATAAGCTATGAAAAATCATATGTTCCCTCGCGTGGGCTTAATATATGGATACTGCTCGGCTTTTGATGTTGAAGTAGTGGCGCAGTGTCCACCAAATTGTCCGTAGGGGCAACGCGTGCGCGTATTCTATCGCAAACGCGAAGGCTAGAGTTTTTTGAACATCTTGCGAAATTCCTCTGCCAGCTTGCATTTGATTCAGGTCTGAACTGATTTTATGTTCTCGCAATGAGGCTTCTGAATATGCAATAGGAGAAGCTCCTTCATTGTGAATTGTTTATTCACGTACACACATTGATTGGTTAGGGATACAATGCACGGAAACATTTTTATTGTCTTATGGCCCTCAAATATATATGCTTTGATGTCCTGGGTGAAAGGGAAGACGTTGGATTCTTATTTTAAGGGTGGATGAAGGTTTTGTCTGAAAAATCGAGGAAGGAAAAGAAACTGATGGCAGTTCGAGGTGATTTGGCGGAGCGAGTCATCGGTATTGCGAATAGGAAAGGACGAACTGTTTATAGTTTTGTTAATGAGGTTATTGAGCAGGCTATTGAGGCGGATTATATGGATAGTTCTCTTAAGAATATTGTTGAGTTTCATAAACTCCTTAAGGTGGAGAAGGAAAGTGGGGCTGTTATTACCGCTAAGGATAATTTGCTGTTTTTGATTGAGAAGCTTTATCCGTTGGAGAAAGAGGCACTTTTGGAGAGGTGGTATGCTTCTGGGCGGTGGTATGGGAAGTATTTGCAGATTAAGTTTCTTGATGGAGGGAAATTGGGCATGCTTGAGAGGTTGTTGGATGCTTGTACTTGGGATTCCAGCGAAATTCAGCTTCGCGAAAATGGTGAGTCTCTTGTTTTGAATTGCGTGTCTTTATGGAGTTCCAAAGAGTATACTGAGCTGGCCTCTAAGTTTTTGGAGGGTATAATTCACGTTTTAGGTTATGAAACTGTTAAGAACGATGTTTCAAAAGGGTTAATTGTACTGGAATTCAGAAAGAAAGGTTCTTCCTAACAATACCTCGTGAGTATGCGTGCATCCGTGTGTTTTCTGAAGTAAATTTTTGTTTATAAGAGTTTATAAATAGTTAGTTTTGTTTCTGTTTGTTTAATACTGTAAGCTGCAAGCATTTATACTGAATATACCCATTATTTGTCTCGCTGTATAAAGAAATTAAAGGGAGAATAGAAGATATGAGAAAAGCTACACTACTGATGATGCTACTACTATCAATGAGCACTGTAGGCATTTTGCTAGGCACTCAATCGGTGCGCGCAGACCACGATGCAGATGTTGATGTGTTGCCAAAATATTATGGCGGCGGTGAAGAGACGAAGATCTTTAATGTAAGCAATAATGGACCGGACGATATTGTAGAAGTTGTTGTATCGTTTCCTTTACGTCCAACTCAAACAGGTGACGTTGACTTCAAACCTGTGGAATACGTTTTCCCCGATGGTTGGAAAGCTACATACGAAGTAATGCTTCGGCAAGTCATTTTCCAATCCTTGGACCCTGATAATGCCAATATTGGTACAGATGAGTTCTTTGAGTTTAAGATCATTTTTGAAGACGGTCCGACCTATGAAGGTGAATATGAATGGATCATAACAACTAGTGATAACGCTGAATTTGGACGCACCTATTATCGATCGCAGTGGATTGATCTAACAGAACCTGACATAACGATTGATTATCCAGAGCACAATTCAGACGTATATGCGACAAATGAGAATTACCCTACGCCATACTTTTTCTGGACAAACGGAACAGTAAGTGACGCCCTATCTGGGGTGAAAAACGTTGAAGTTAGAGTATACAATGAAACATTTGACACTGATTGGGTTTTCGCTGCGATAGAAAACGATCACTGGTATTATAAATGGTATAATGACAAGGTTCCAGCTGGATCTCCACCATATTTATACACAGTTGAAGCAAGAGCTGAAGACATGTCGGGCAACCCCGCATCTGCAGTTCCTCACGATTTCAAATATTGGCTTACTGAAACCGTGATAACACTTAAACCGAACGAAGGGACAGTGGGGCTCACAACAGAGCTGGATTCGGAGACAGGTTGGTACAAAGGAACCATGACAAGTTACGAAAGCAAGCAACTTGGGACGAGTGTGACCGTTGAGGGCGTCGGCTTTAACGAGGGCTCTATAGTCAGCATATATGCGGGCGAATTGCTAGTGAAGGAGCTAACCACGAATTCGACTGGCGGATTCATTACATCATTTCTGTTTCCGACACTTCCTGGTGGAGGCTATACAGTCTATGCTGAAGACGATTCAGAACCAATTCGTTTCGCAAGTGAAGAGTTTACTGTAAAGCCTGAGATTATCTACAAACCTGTTGTGGTCATCGGACCTGCAGTCATCGAGGTTATGGCTACAGGACTGGAATCGGGCGATTATGTAGATGGCTTTACAATCGATGGCACAGACGCCTTGCTGGGAACCAACCGGCATGTCATTGACTGGGAAACTGATGCAGATGGAGTTCTCTTCAGTTCAATGGCTGAGAAACCCGGCTTCCAGATGCCTGTCCTTGAACCTGGAACATACGAGATCGGTCTAGATTTCCGTTATGGAGACTCGATATCTAATGTGCTGCATGTTGTCAATTCCTTCGAAGACTTATCCGACGCCATAGATGAAATCTTCAGGATCGAAGGCAAGCTTGATTATCTCAAACCAATGATTGAGCGAATCGATGATAACGTAGTTTGGATCAGAACAACACTTGGCAGAGTTGAGGGGAAGATAGACGACTTTACACTAACGATCGATGAAATCAACGGAACGACAGTTACTATCCTTGCAAGAGTAGACGACGTTCACTCCGGAGAGACAGAATGGCAGCAAGAAATCCTTGGGATCGTGCGAGAAATCAAAGATGGAGTAGTCATAATTGAGACTGATATTGGTGAAGTCAAAGTCGATGTGGAGAAGTTAAAGACGGCTCTCAGCACAACGGATGACACTGTAAACGAAATCTTTAACAAAGTGACAGACATCGTTTCTTCAGTGGAAGACGTACCTACCCAATTGACCATAAATATTGCCACAGTATTGTCCGCCATCTCTGCGATTGCAGCAATTACCGCAGTCGTAGTAGTACTAAAAAGACTCAAAGTTGCCGCGTAAATGCCGAAAAAAGAAACAAACCCCCCCTTTTTTTTATAATTTCTAGACAAACAACACCCTGGCAACAATCAACGAGGCAATTTAATGTCAAAAGGAGACAAAATATTAACTCTGATTAGTATCATTACAGGCTGCATCGGCATAGCAGACGTAGTCATTTTAGGGATGTACATAACCATTTTTTGCCTACGTGTCGCAACACTGATTCCAAGCTTTCTCACAGAAGCAATAATCGCCGCAATTGCAGCAGTCACATCAACCGCGATACTGCTCTTCGGTTCCATCCTCATCTACAAAGGCCAACCAAAAAATGGCGGCATATTAAACATACTCGCAGGAGCGATAACAATAATCACATATGCCTACTACACAGAGAGATGGAATTTCCCATTGTTAGTGCAGCTAGGACCAGCTGGCATTCTATTACTTATCCCGGCACCAATCAGCGGCATACTGGGAATTCTAATTTCAAGATTAGAGAGCTAATTTGAAACCGTGCCCTTCAATCCACTAGATCGCAAGTCTACCGGCGTAATTCGTGGGAGTTTTCTGAGCATCCCATAAGAACCCAATAGCAAGATTGAAAAAGTGGCAAACATTAAACCAATTCCAACTTGTTCCTCAAATGCCTGCCACTGCGAAAGAATATTGACATACCCGGCGCCCATCGATGACAAATAGAAAATTTCAACAAACATTCTCAAAATGTTTGCGAGAAAGAAAGCGACAAAACCGACGACGCCAAGAGCCCCATATTTTCGTCTAGTCATAGGTCGTCCTTCAAGGTTGATGTAAACCCAAACTAGAAACACATACATGAACCCCCATAAGCTTACGCCAACCAAGTCCACACACGACAGCGTAACAACAAACCTGTGATCAAGTGAAGGTACATATATTATTGTGCCTTCTGTTACTGATGATACTCCAACAACTGACAACAGGAACGAAACAAACGAGGCAATCCAATTCTCAATCACAGAGTCACACTCCCCAAATATCAAATATCTAACGTCATAAGACATACTAAACTTGCCAACGCCGATATAACTACCTTGTGCAGCAACAATATTGACACAGGCTAAAAAACGTCCATCCTAATTGCAAACACTAAGTCGCCAACTAGAGATAACTGGCTCTTCTCCAAAGGCAGAAGAAGAGAAATACACGTGGTGATACAGTTTTCTCTCTCTCGTAAAAGAGCCTTCTTCTGGCAGACTGCTTTTCTAGAATACACTAATATGGACAAGGCTGGACTTGTGCTGGCAAACAATAAAAACTTGCAAAACCATTTTTTCTCCCAAACACATAGATATTAGCCCGCTTTCCTGTGCATAAGGAGTAGCACCATAATGCCAACCAATTTGCCCCCAGAAGCAAAAAAGAAGTGGAACGAGGCTTCGATGGCCAGAAACCCAAGAGAGAAGCTTCAACTCCTACAAGAATTTCTGAGCTTGGTTCCTAAACACAAGGGTACTGGAAAACTTCGTGCGCAAATTAAAACGAAAATGGCTTCGTTGCGGAGGGAAGTAGAAGAGGCAAAACACAGAAAAGTCGGTGTGCGAGGACCGAAGTTTTTTATTGAGAAAGAAGGAGCTGCTCAGATTGTTATTTTAGGGCAAACGAAGGTGGGACGCAGCAGCCTTCTAGCTTCTGGCACAAACGCGAAAGTTCAAGTCTCAAACTACCCCTTCACAACACGTGAACCGGTTCC
>SOJA01000131.1 GCA_004376975.1 Candidatus Bathyarchaeota archaeon | reverse complement strand
GCACACACAGCCTCTCCATCAAGGACTTGTAACTGTGGATGTTCTTTCAGTGGCCCATAGAATTGACGACAAAGCTTGGCAATCACTCCATCACCGCTGCTTCCGCCTATAACGTTCATTATTCTTGCCTCGTGGGTGCTACCCATGAATTGGGCGATTCCCTCTGCCAGAAAATGCTCGTAGCCTGGAGTATCGACCTTCGACCCCTGAGTCAACACAAGCTGAGTCTTCCTCACGTGAAGATGTTCTTTGCTCGTGGTCTGTTGGTTAAAGTCAACCCATGCGTCACGAGCCATCTCTCTTCCCTGCTCTCGTGCTTCCTCTGCCGTTCGAAGACCCCAAGTTCTGCCCACACCTACCGGCAGATTTGTAACCAAAGCCAAGAGAGACAAACCGTTATAGCCTACTCCAGAAATCTCCTTCAGCACAAGGTCCTCGTTTTCTAACTCCCCAGCAGTTGTGTGCCCAATGAGTCTAAGCTGGGGTGCAACGTGTTTCTTAAACCTGTTCTCTATCACTCTCAAAATTGAGCCACATATTAGTGTGTCCTTCTCAGCGGGGTCTCCTCTATAACTTAGATACAAAATCAACAGTTTTACATCCTCAAGACCGTAGCCACCATCTGTAATGTCTTTTTCAAGTTTGTCAAGGACAATTGCGATTAATTTCTGGGCTTCTTCTGGACTGTTTTTTCTCCTCAGTTCCAACTCCTTTTGTTGGTCGGTTTGCAACTCATTCATCGTGTGGGCATGGGCTGCGAAACCGACGAAGAAATCATCATTCATGATGCGTCGAGTTTAGATTGAACAGCCAGACCTTTAAAAAGCTACTGCACGCGCACGATAGTTTCTACAGTTACATGGAATTACACCATTGCCTATTTTCTTCACTTGTATACGCACGCGCGATAGATGAAGGAAGCATATCTAAGTAGCTAGAGACTTTCTAACCTTCTTTTTTGCGACGATGATGTAAATATTTTAATAGTGTAGACTTTTAGGCAATGAATAGACTCTATGTAATTGTAAATTCTTAACATGTGCGCGCAAACGCAGGTATTCACTAACCTTTTATGCTCATCCTTTGAAACTATTTTTGAAAACAAATGGTTTTATTTGTTGAGAATGTAGATTGGGCGAAGTTGAAAAAAGAGATACTAACACAAAAGAGCTTCATCGATAAATATGGAGACGGGTGCAAGGAAATATCTCTTGGTAAAGTTTCTGACCTCACTCCATCGGGTAAACACCATAATTTTGGCAGACCCGCTCGAAACTTAGAAGCACAAGGTTCATACAAAGGTATGTAAAAGCACCCGAATTACTTACTCGTCCAGTTGACAAACCTGAACAAGAAGATAGTGACTGGTGGAGAGATTTGATTAAACAAGGGAAAAAACATAAAATCTACATAAAACCTTCAGACAAAGACCGCTCATTCATTGTGGCTGGAATCAAAATCAAGGATAGATCGGAGACTTGAGATTATCCGACGAAATTTTACAGAAGATAAATCAGAT
>SOJA01000033.1 GCA_004376975.1 Candidatus Bathyarchaeota archaeon | reverse complement strand
CAACATCATCGTTAATGCTTTCATATGCTTCTTTTATGTCCACATCTTCAATGGTAACCTTCTCTTTGGGCGGTTGATGTTTTTCAGATCCAGGGGTTATTCCCTTCATAAAGAACAACGGTTTTGAACCATAAGTCACGACTGAAGCACAGAACGATTTCAACTCATCCAAATCCGCGTCTTTCACGCCTGTTATGTATGGTATCTTGTTTCCAACTTTTTTACCAATACACCAGCCAAGGGCTCCCAAATCGGATATTTTTTCAGGGTTAACCCTCACATCTACATGAACGTCTGGCACCCTGTTCTCTTCCAAGTGCAGCCCGTAGGATGGGCTTTTACCCACAAAAGCAGCTGCAAGTGCTGATGGACCGCCCTCCCTGTTGGTCTTTGCCCCGATAACAGAGTTAGCGAAAGTAACTGCAGACGACTCGGACCAAGCAATATGCCTCCCATACGTTGGTAGGCTTCCTATCAGGTATGGTGTACACGTGCAAGAGATGATTATACCCATTTTTCTGAAGGCTTCTATGACTAGGTTTTGTTTTTCTGCGAATTCTTTGGAGATTCCGAGTTTTTTCCAGTTCTCTAAGTCCATTCCTGCAGGGTTCAAGGTTGTGAGAACCTTGACTTTTCCATCCTTTGCTAGTTCATCTAGAAATTCTAGACCAGCATCCCCTAGGTTGTGGTATGACACGCCTGCCACTTGAACAGAATCTATGTTTATGAGTTTTTCAGCGCCGTAGATGTCTCCTAAGGCAACAAGTATCTCCATGGATTTTTTTACTGTGTAACCTTCTTCTCCATTCAGCATTCTTTCTTCTTCTTTGGTGAGATACATAAGAATCACAGGAATCTTTTTAGATCAACTCTTCGGTATTCTTCTTTTTTAAACCCTTTATCTGTTTTTTTGAAAGGAACGGTTGCGTCTAACCCCATCTTGCACGTTGTCGCTTTTTTTCCTTCAGTTAAATCTCCAGACGGGTCAAGAGAAGACCCTCGTTGTTTTGGAAGGATGACAGCGCCTTTGTCTGCTTGAAACCTCGTTGCAATAGCCCACTCAACGTCGTTTGGATCGTAAATGTTTATGTCGTCGTCTACAACAACACAGTGTTTCAAAGAGCGGTGACCTTTGAAAGCTGCTTCAATCGCTTTTTTTCCATCATCTGAGTTCCGTTTCTTTATTTGCACTACAGCGTGGAGCCAGCTGCAACCGCCAAGGGTTATGTAAACATCTTTGCATTCGCAGACCTTGTTGACTTCGTTAAAAACCGTTGGTGCTTTGGGCATTCCCATTAGGAACTTGTGTTCGTTTCTTCCAGCAAGTATGGTTTGGTAAATGGGGTTTTCTCTGTGAGTTATGCACTTGATTTCTATCACTGGTTGCTGTCTCACCCTATCCACAATTCCCGTTAGATCTAAGAATGGTCCCTCTGATGTTCTTTCTTTTGTTATCCTTCCCTCTAACACAATCTCGCAGTCCTTCGGAACCTCAACGTCAATGGTTTTACACTTCACCAACTCTGTTTTTTCCAG
>SOJA01000026.1 GCA_004376975.1 Candidatus Bathyarchaeota archaeon | reverse complement strand
GTGGGATTTGAACCCACGAACCCCTACGGGACAGCCGCCTCAGGGCTGCGCCTTTGACCAGGCTTGGCAACCCCCGCTTTGATCTTTCTGTCCTTTTATTTCTAGATTTACGGTTGAAATTAAATCTTGCTTTACTTTTGGATAGATTTTGCGAACATGGTAGAAAGAGAAAGGGTTAGCGAAGTGTTAGATTAAGCGAAAATCTTCTTTTATTGTTGTTAACACAACATGAGTGTTTGTTCTCTCCACGTAAGGTAAGGCTAGGAGACGTTTTGTGAATTTACCTAGTTCTTCTCGATTCTTGAACTTTGCGATTATAATTGCATCTATTAGGCCTGTTACGTCATACACGCAGCACACATTGGGAAGCCGTGCAATCTCGTTTTCCATCTCTAAAAGTCTTCCCTTAGAAACCGTTATTTCACTAACAACCGTAAATTCATAGCCAAGCTTTTCCTGATCTAACATTGCTGAATAGCCTCTTATTATTCCGCCTTCCTCCATCTTCTTCACTCGTGAAAGAACGGTTCCTATGGAAACGCCGCTTTGTTTAGCTATCTGTCGAGATGAAAGCCTAGCGTCACTTAGTAGTATCCTCAAGATTTTTACATCTGTCTCATCTAAACGCATTATGCCTCACCTATACTGCACGTTTATCCAATTAACACACATAACTATTTAACATTTGCCACGCTTTTCACTAAAAACGTTTTTATACTTACAGAAACAACTCTTTATGTTGTAAATTTGTACAAGGAGAACATAATGATGTATGATAGGGATCATCCAACTCAAGACTTGGATACATGTATGAAGCTGATGAACCACGCTGATTACATCCTTTTACACTTCACAGATATACTCGGATTCCTCAAAGGCAGGACAATTCCAGCCGAAGAAGCAAAAAAAGTTCTCAAGGAAGGCGTCGGTTTCGACGGGTCCTCGATGATAGGAGGAGTCAGCATAGAAGAAAGCGACATGATCATGAAACCCGACGCATCCACATTTGCAGTTTGCCCCTACTACTTTTACGACAAAAGCGTTGTAAGCTTCATCTGCAACATACACCACCCCAACGGCGAAAGATTTGAAAGCGATCCAAGATACCTTTGTCAAAAAGCAACAGAAAAAGCCTTAAGACAAGGATACGAACCGACAGCTGCTACTGAACTAGAATTTTATCTTGTACAGAAAAGCAAAGACGACAAGATTTACCCAGTTGAAAACCACCTTATAGATAAACAAAGATATTTTGACATAGCCCCAGGTCGCGACATAACAGAAACCTACAGAATGGACGTGTCCAACGCTTTATTCTCCATGGGAATCACCGTGGAACGAGAACAACATGAAGCAGGCGCAGCCCAAAACGAGATCACATTCAAATATTCAGATCCAATCACAACATCAGACAACACCATGCGACATAAGTTCGCAGCCAAAGCCGTAGCAGACAGAAGATACAGTTGGATAGCAACATTCATGCCAAAACCGTGGCCCGATAAGCCAGGCAACGGCATGCACATCCACATAGGACTATTCAACCCAAAAACCGGCAAAAACACGTTTTACGACTCGAAAGGCTACGCACAACTCTCACAAAAATGCCGATACTTCATCGGCGGCCTCCTAGAACACGCCAAGGCACTATGTGCCATAGTAGCACCCACAGTTAATAGTTACAAGAGGCTTGTGCCAGGTTATGAGGCGCCAATACACATTGCATGGAGCAGACGAAACCGTTCCGCTCTGATAAGAGTGCCAGAATATTTCCACGGGAAAGAAAAAGAGGCAAGGATAGAATTTCGATGTCCAGACCCATTATGCAATCCTTATCTTGCTTACACAGTGATACTTGAGGCAGGGCTGGAGGGCATCAGAAAGAAGATTGAACCAGAAGAACCAGTGGACACGAACGTTTATCACCTCAGTAACGCCAAACGTAGAGAACTAGGCGTTGGAGTTTTGCCAACGTCACTGAAGGAAGCTTTGGAAGAGTGGAAAAGCGATGATATTTGCATAAAGGCTTTGGGTAAAGAAAACGCAGAGAAGTACATGGAACTCAAAACGGGAGAATGGAGAGATTATGAGCCACATATACCCAACAAAAAGAATGAAGTAACCCAGTGGGAGATACAAAAATATCTTTACAACTAACCAATAACAACCTTAAACTACTAGTGCAGATGCAAAACATTCATTCCTATAATGAGAAGATGCAATAATGAAATATGATACTATACTTGTGCTTGACTTCGGCGGACAGTACTGCCATCTTATAGGAAGAAGAATCAGAGAGTATGGAGTTTATTCTGAATTAGTTCCTCACGACATAAAACCAGAAGAAATCAAGCTTCTAAGCGAAAAATCAAACGTGAAAGGATTGGTTTTTTCAGGAGGACCAGCCAGCGTCTATGAGCCAAATGCACCAAGACCGGACCCAAGCATTCTTGATTTAGACCTACCAGTTTTAGGTCTATGTTATGGACATCAGCTTATGGCTGAAATGGCTGGAGGAAAAGTTGAACCCACTAAACAGAGAGAATATGGAGTATCCTATATCACAATCGATAAGCCCGTAGGTGTCCTGAAAAAGTTAGACAACAGAGAGAAAGTTTGGATGAGTCACGGCGACACTGTTCTCTCTATTCCCGCTGAATATGAGATTTTAGCTCACACTGAAAATTGCCCAGTCGCCGCTTTCAGGCATAAGGAAAAGCCGATATATGGGTTACAGTGGCATCCAGAGGTTGTACATACAGAAAAAGGCGTGCGAATGCTCCGTAACTTCATATTTGAAGTGTGCAAATGTGAACCCAACTGGAAAATTGAAGATGTAATAGAAAAAGCCGTAAAGGAAATAAAAAATGAAATTGGCGAAGGAAGAGCCATAATAGCCCTAAGCGGAGGCATAGACTCCAGCGTAGCAACAGCCCTTGCAGCGAAAGCAATAGACAACAGACTTACAGCAGTTTTCGTTGACCAAGGATTTATGCGAGAAAACGAACCAGAATTCGTCAAGAACACCTTTCAAAAACTCAATATAAACCTCATAATAGCAGATGCACAAGAAAGATTTCTGACAAAACTCAAAGGAGTAGTAGATCCTGAAAAGAAGAGAAAAATCATCGGTGAGGAATTCATCCGGGTTTTCGAAGAAATCGCAGAAAGAACAAACGCAGAATATCTGATTCAAGGAACCATCTACCCGGATAGAATCGAATCCGGATTCAGAAAATTCTCGGATAAAATAAAAACGCACCACAACGTCGCTGGTTTACCTCTACGAATCATGTTTAAAAAAATTGTTGAACCCCTTCGCGACCTGTATAAAGATGAAGTTAGGAAAGTTGCTAAAATGCTTGGATTACCCAAAGAAATAGTTTTTAGACAGCCATTTCCAGGTCCTGGACTAGCAGTCAGAATTATCGGCGAATTAACTGAAGAGAAAATAATGATCGCCAGAAAAGCGGATAAAATTGTAGGGGAAGAAATTGAAAAGAGCGGATTAGAAGAGAATTTGTGGCAATATTTCGCCGTTCTAACAGATGTCAAAGCCACAGGTATCAAAGGTGATGCCAGAGCCTATGGCTACGTTGTTGCTGTTAGAATTGTTGAAAGCCGTGAAGCAATGACTGCCAGCTTTGCGGAAATCCCCTATAAAGTGTTGGAAAGAATCTCAACGAGAATAACTAATGAAGCACCGCAAGTTACACATGTCGTTTATGATATAACTCATAAGCCTCCAGCAACAATTGAATGGGAATAAGAAGGAGTTACTAAACCCTAGGTTTCTGCACTAAATCTCCGATTTCCGCTTCCTTAAGCAGTTCTACATGTTTAACCAGTTCTTTTACAACTGCTTCAAATACCTTTTTGCCTTTTTCCGCGGAGGCTGCTGTTGAACTCTCAAACACTCCGGAACTTGTGTAATCCACAGTGTCCAATGGAAGCTCTAAGCCTTCCACATACACAACATGTTTGCGAGGCTCCTCATTCACAGCCTTACCCATGTCCACAATATGTGGGTGCAGAATCAAATTCACCGATGTTTCCTCAGCCCCAGCATGGCTTCTTTCTTCTGGCGCAAAGAGATTTGGCAAAAGCTTGCTTGCAGCTGACCACCACTGAAAGACAGATACGAAAATCCCTTTCTCTCTGAGTTCTCTAGCCAGCTCCTTAAGAGCACCCAAGTTGCCCCCATGTCCATTAACTATGACAATTTTTGTGGTGCCATAATAGCTAAGAGCTAAGCACACCTCTTCCACATAGTTCTTGAATATTTCAGGCGATATGTAGATGGTTCCCCAAAACTGTTTATGATGAGAACTAACTCCAAAGGGAATCACCTGTAAACAAAGCATGTTTGTGCGTCTAGCTGTTTCTTCAGCTATAGCCTTCGCTATCAAATGGTCTGTTCCAAGCGGATTCTGTGGACCGTGCTGCTCGTTTGAGCCAACTGGAAGAATTGCAATATCATTTCTTTTAAAATACTTCTTAGCTTCAGTCCAATTCATTTCATGAAGCAAAACCTTCACACTTCTCACCCTTCCACGAAATCGTTTTATTACTTGACAATTGAATATAAGCTTGTAGTTTGATACGGTGGAAAAATTGAAAGCGCTGATTCTTGCAGGAGGTTTCGGCACAAGACTAAGACCTCTGAGTTGCACAAGACCGAAAATTCTCTTTCCAATAGTTAACAAACCCCTTCTGCAGTGGACTTTTGAAAGACTTGCCCTGAACAGGATTAAGGAGGCAGTGTTAGCCACCAACCTTCAAACCGAGATTTTCATAAAACAGTATGGAATCCCAAGATGCGGATTAGACATCACCTATTCGCGGGATCCGCTGAAAAAACCGTTGGGAACTGGCGGTCCAATAAAAAAAGCTGAAAAACTCCTCAGCAGTGGTGCTCCTTTCCTGGTGCTAAACGGAGACATATTTGCTGATATAAATTATAGAGAGATTCTAGAGGTCCATGAAGAGAAAAATGCGGGGGCTACGATAGCTCTTTGCAGAGTAAGCAACCCAAGCAGATATGGAGTTGCAGAACTAACAGAAGGAAACCGCATAGAAAGATT
>SOJA01000098.1 GCA_004376975.1 Candidatus Bathyarchaeota archaeon | reverse complement strand
CTCTCTCATTCATTTCTTCTTGAAGAACAACCAGTTCTTCCTTCCCTTGAACCTTATCAGACAATAGTCCCCTTTAAGTTTGTCACCTCTGATTTCGAAAATCAGCTTGTCTTCGTTCTTTGCTTTCAAGATGTACCTGCCCTTGTCCCAGATTTCCACAGTGCCCGCGCCATACTGGCCTTCCGGTATTTCTCCCGCAAAGTTGGCGTACTCTAATGGGTGATCTTCCACCTGAATTGCTAATCTCTTTGTACCTTTTTCTGTTGGAGGTGTTTTGGGAATTGCCCAGCTTCTAAGAACTCCGTCCATCTCCAGCCTCAAATCGTAATGTAGATGAGAGGCCTGATGTTTCTGAATCACGTAAACGTTCCCATCATCAGCCCTTACATCGCCTTCAGGCTCTCTTGTCTTTTCGAAATCTCTTTTCTTCCGATACTCTTCAAGTCCCATTTAATCTAACCTTTACGAAATTATGGAAACAGGGCCTATATAATTGACTTGCATAAAGAGAAAGGTGAAGGTTTTCACAATGTTCTTGATTGTTTTCCTTCAAAATAGTCAGTGAGCGTGCTATTGCGCTTAGTTCATTGGCGTGGAAGCTCTTGTTTTCTTGATCTTATTGTAGGCTGTTAGAAGTTTGTTTTATAGTAGCGCGCGCTTTTTATAACCACAGCCTTAGCCATACAATATGAAGAAAAAAACAAAACAGAAAGCAAGAATTGGAAAGCAGTTTCAGGGCATATCATAAGCAAATTGCGGAAAGAATTAGGAAAAACGAATTCATAGAGAAGTTAAACAGAAGATGAAGTAGCCTTTCATGCCCACTGGTTTTACTTGATTCTTCTGATTTCGAAGATTACAGGTCTAAATCCGTCAGTGCAACAGGATACTGATGTTCCTTTCTCTTTCATCCAGGGGAAGTTTCCGTCATACATCAATGTGATTACCTTTTTGTATATGTCGTTCCAAGCCCAATGGCAGAATCCTTCAGGCATGTCACCATTTTCGCCAACGATGAACTCTTGGCCTTCCTTGAACACACTACATGCTTCTATTACCTGTCCCAGAGGAGGATTATCACCAAATATCTGCTTTGTGTCTGTCTTTTTCAAAACTGTTATCTTCACTCGATTACTCTCTACCATAACATCACCGCTGTTACTCCTCTTCTCAAATTTATTAATGTTAACCTCTAGCAGCTTCTCTCCGTCTTTTGATCTATGCAGACTGTAGCGCGCGCACCATTTTATATTTGTCCTAAGGAATGCTTAACCAAATACTGTGAACCTTTGAGCAAGAAGAAGATTGTAATTCAAGAAATGTTTGGGGAAGGCGATGGATAAAAGAGAAAATGAGTATCTCATCAAGAATTGGGATATCGGAGAGCTAATCAGCTGTAAGAAGACAAAGAAAGGCGTAGTTAACATCAATTGGATTGTCAAAACTACGAAGGGGAAATATGTTTTAAGAAAAACTGCGAAATTCACAAGAATAAAGGATTTGAAATTTGAACTAAGCTATCTGACTTATTTAAAGGAACATAAT
>SOJA01000135.1 GCA_004376975.1 Candidatus Bathyarchaeota archaeon | reverse complement strand
TATTGATACCCGTACTCCAAACTAGGTTCTATTTCTGTTCCCTCATGCCATTCGTTGAATGAAGTAATTATGTAACCATCTGGAGAGCTTGACCTCGCTGTTGACCAAAATAGATTGTAGAAAGATCCATTTTGTCTATCCACAACGTATCCTGGAGATCTTATCTCAGTATCATCGTAGCCAGGCATGACGGTTGCTATAAACAATTTATTTTTTGAATGTGCAGCATTAGAGGCGTTATTGTAGATCTCGGAGATATCTGACATGGACAAAGCAATTGGAATGTATGTGTGCAAGCCATCTGTAAAGTTTAGAAAGTATTCAGCAAAATCTTCAACTTTATATTCGTAACCGCCAAAATCCACTATAAAATAGGGATTGTATTCACTGTCCGTCAACATTTCCACAACTTTTTTCCATTGACTGTCAAAATGAGCTCCCTCATTGATGATTTCGCCTTTCGAGTTTACTATGTAGAAATAGTCAACTGCAGCCCATTCACTACACCATTCCATTGCACCGCCAGCATACGACTCAACTCTCACTGATACTGTTTGACCAGCATAAGACGATATATTATAACTCAAATCAAGCCAACCGTCGTTAAAATTAACAACTAAATCGTCCAGTGTCTCCCACTCTTTAGTTTCGTTTTTTGTTTTTATTCTAAAACCAACATCTGAGTATGGGGGACAGTCGTCTCTCATATCTGATATACCGATTTTCAGGCTGTATGTTTCGTTAGGATTTAAGACAATATCGTAGCTTTCTACGTACCCTACATCAGCCTCCTCGGGATGGATTACAAAGATACCATCTCTAGGAGATTCCCTTATATCTTCAAAGACTTTCCAGTGCGTATCCCTGCCGCCTATCTTCCACATTTTAGGATAAAGTTGGTGAAGTGCTCTTCCATATATGTAGATCACTGGTCGACCGTCTATCTTGTACCAACTACTGCTATTTGCATAGTTATTCAAAAGGTACGAGATGTCGTTCACCGTATTTCCTACGCCAGAAGTCGTCTCATAGTATATGGTAAATTTGAAATTATTTTCCTCGGAGACATCCTTTATATGGATTAATGCGTTGTCCTCAAAAGACCCGATTCCCCACCATGAAACTACAAAGCCATCTATATTTGCCATCTTAGCGATTTCTATATGCTTCTCAATTAAACTCTCATTGTTGGAATCATATACATCCAATAACGGGTAATTCTTTGCAGCTATCTCTCTTCTACCATCTAAAAAATTGTCTGGATTATGGTTTTCATCATCCCAATGGAACCAGTATCCAGAAACATCAGGTGTTCCATACCATGGATAATAAAATGCAAGCAAATCCGGTGAATTGGATGCAACATTGGCTAGGTGATATTTTGGTCTACTGGGAGTACTAGGTTGGTATTCCTTTGAACACCTAGAAAAAGGGCTGGGAGTTTTGTCATCAAACACGACCCAGTTTTCAGCTTCTTTTCTAGCTGGTTGGATGTTAAATGCCAATGTCACCATGCTCATTAGAAGCAGTGTAAACATTACTCCAGATAATGCTCTACTCAGCAACTCCTTCTCCTAGACTATAATGGTCAATTTCCAAAATAACATTTACGGATAAATCTTCTATTTTTGTCAAAGTTTACTATTATGTAGGTTTAATGTTTCACGTGAAACAACAAGTTTCTTGTTTTGTTGAATGGTCCACATCTACAATTGCACTTGGTACTTCATTATTCTGTCCATTGGAGAGTGATGACGAAATAGAAAATTGTTCTGGTTTCTAATCCCAGCTAAATTAATACCAAAGTATACGTTTATTGATACTGTATTTGTTTGCTGGAAAGGAAAATGGTTCAGAAGAATCTGGAAGACTTGCTTAAAGAACTGGTTGAAGTAGACAAGGAAATTGAACTGAGAATAAGAGAGCTAAAAGAGCTAATGGTTCATAATGGAGATTGGGAGAGGTACATTGTATAAGTGAAACATTCTATTAGTAAACCCTCCTTTTTGTCATAATTCTTGTGTTTAGGTGATGAAATAAAAAAAGGAAAATTAGAGTGTTTGTTCTAATTGCTTTGTTGCTTTTAACGTTCTGTCTCTTAACTCTTTGAACGAAGGGCTCCAGTAGTGTCTAATGAATATGTTTGGTGGAATACGACCCTGCAATAGGTCTACTTCTTCTCTAATTAAGCCATGTCTAACCATGAATGTAGCGTAGTAGTCTCTTAGGTCTCTAATCCTTATGTTTAATCCTCTTCTGTAGAGTCTCTTTCGTATCGTCTCATAGGTTACAGGTTGACATTGAACTATTTGCATTATCATGTCCTTGGGTATCATAGAAATGAAAACGTTCTTGGTTTGTCTAAAGAACAAATCTGGATATCTGAAATGTTCAATGGTTTTTAGTTCTTCATTGTAGTAATCATTGAGCTTGTCCTTGTCATCTAACTTTATCATCAAATTGAAAGAATCAACAGCTTCCGATTTCCTTAGACCAGACAACAGAACAAATCCAAGATACATACTCAGATCATTGTCATCTAGTACTTCTATGGCTTTGTCATACCATTTCAGAACATTACTATTGGAGTTATTCAATATCCTGAAGAATGAATCAACAGAACTCGTATGACTCCATGTAACTCCATAGTCTTCCAGTATCTTCTTGAATTGCTGATAGAAACCATAGTATTTAGAGAGAGCTATGAAACTCTTCAGTATATGATTCTTCTTAGAATTGCTAAATACCTCTATCGCAGAAGGATTATTGATTAACTCCACATATTTCCTTGCGTACAGATAGATATTCCTTGCATAGGATTCAGCATACTTCTTAAAGACATAATCCTTGAAGCTATCCCAATCAATGTCAGTTTTGTGTATAATTACCTTACCAAGGCGATGCCCAACCAGGCTAGGCCACCGAGGCACATGCATAATTACTAGTGTTAGAGGAGTTTTTTATGTTTTAAGGGTTTCAGCCTTGATGGTTAGGTAAATATAAAAGAGAATACTGTCTCAATTTTGAAACTGACGGTTGCGGGGGTGTCCGAGTGGTCAAAGGAGCAAGGCTTAGGACCTTGTCGCGTAGGCGTTCGTGGGTTCAAACCCCACCCTCCGCACCAAGAGAGCGAAACACCCTGATGTCTTTTTTGACGAATGTTATTTGTGGAAAAACTCTTTGTTGTGCAAAGCTTGCGAGACGTAACAGCGTTTCTGCTTGATATTCAAAATAGATCTGGACGAAGTTTTCTCAGATTGCCGGATTTTTCCTTGTCTATTTATTGCTTTGACAGTATTTGAAGAGAACGGTGTCTTTCCAATTAAGTCTAGAATCACTCGTTTATGAAACAAGTTCTTTTTATGTATCCCAACATTAATCTGAAAGCGTCACGCGTTTGACGGTGAGACGAAACTGTTAAATCTGTCTGCCCAGTATTATATGGTGAAGGCGTATCTTCTCTTGTTCCATCTTGGAACATAGTAGGTATACCTAGATTTGTGAAGAACGGAAAGAATATGTTTAGAAAAACAAGCATGTATGTAATGTTTTTCACAGCTGTTCTACTGTTGAGCCCCACATATATTGTTATTTCAGCAGCAGCATCTGCAAGAAGTGACCTAGTTTTTGACCCGTACTCCAGTCCAGAGGATGCGTATGCAGCGTTGAAAGCCGATGAAGTTGATATTTTATGTATGGATTTGGGTCCCGATCAGAAGATGGACGTTGAAGTAGACACTTCCCTCCTGATTTCTGGCTACCCAACGCTTGATTATTTCGAGTACGCTTTGAACAACAATTACAGCATCCCTAGTTATCCTAACGCCCAATCGCCTACAAACAGACTTGAAGTCAGGCAAGCAATTGCCCATCTAGTTAACAAAACATTCATTATCAGAAACATACTGCAAGGTGGAGGAGTAAGAATAGACCAGCCTATGCCTGCCCCACAAAGAAGCTGGTGCAACGAAAGCGTTGTCGGTTCAAACTATCCTTATCCATACGATCCAAACACGGCTGCTCAGCTGCTTGCAACCTTAGGCTTGAACGACACCGATGGAAACGGATGGCTAAACTACCCAGTTGACTGGCCAGGCATTTATGGCGAAGATACAACCTCATACCCTCTTGAAGTACTTGTCAATGTGAACGTAGCAGGTGGATCGCAGATAGGTAGCTATTTGGTTTCTCAACTGCAGAGCACCTTAGCCTCAGCTCAATGGCCGGAAGGGTATGTAAGTGGAGGCTTCAAATCTAACAAGGTTGAGCCTGATCCATTCATTTTTCCCTTTATCCTCGACTCGAGAGACTATCATGTTTATACAAGCGGCTTCATTACAGGACGGTTTCCAACGCATTTGTATTTTTGTTATCACAGTCAGTTCTGGTGTGAAGGCGGGTTAAATTATGTAACGAATTGTGAGCATCCTGTTCTTGATCAATATCTAGAAGAATTGTATTTTGCTCACAGCCTAGAAGAAGCGAAGGTGACATGCAAAAAAGCCTGCGGGTACATGGCTGACAATTGTGTATCTGTACCAGTATGGACGTCTCTAGCGTTCCAGGCTTGGCGAAAACAGGTTCCCGGTGTAATATGCATGGACGGAACAGGAATCAACAATAGGTACACTTACATCAATGCTTACAGAGCAGATGAGAATGCCCCAGTAAGAATCGCAATTAGCACACCCAATGCATTGAACGTTATGTATTCATCTTGGCTGCAAGATTGGGAAATACTAAACAGTATCTACCCACATCTTCTAAAAGTTAATCCATATGATCTCACTAGTGATCAGCCTTGGGTTGCCCAAGATTGGCAAGTTGGTACATGGAGGGAATCTCAGGGAGTCGAGGCTAAAACAAATGCTACTTACTGGATCAGAAAGGATGTTGGAATCGTTGCACCAGTCTCTGGCCTCTTCATGAGGAACTACACCGCACATGACGTAGAGTTCACGATTTGGTATCATTATGCTTTCAGTGACGCGTGGAACTGGCCCGTGGTGATGGACGTACATCACACTCGAATAGTTGACGATCACACAGTAGAAGTGTACTTTGACAAGTATGACTATTCACTCCTCTACGATGTTGGAACAGAAATGCCGCTTCTGCCTAAAAACGAGGTGATTTCACAACTGTGTTACGTGAGCAACGTTTCCTTCTCGCTACCTGCTGTTTCAGCTTCAACCGAATATCAATTCACAGACCAACAGGTGGTTCAAATGGTCGGTCTATCCTTTGAGACGTCTCTGATGGTGGAGGGTGTAGATTACGACATTGTAGTTAATTCCACCGAAAACTGTCACAACGTCATCCACTTTCTAAAACCTCAGCCAGCCGGCACTTACTATGCCGCCTACTACACACCTAAATGGAAGCCAACAGGTTACTACTTGGGCTCTGATCATGGACTTACATGGCAAGATACCATGTACAGCTTGGGATCACACTATCCATACACTAGCCCGTTTGACCTCAAAAAGAACATGCATTTCTTCTTAGATCCACCCTTGGGTGAAACTGACTGGCGGTGGTATTGGGGGGAGGCACCTAAACCTCGCAGCGGCTACTTCCAGATTAACATTTTCGATGTAGTCAAAGCTACCGCAAGTTATTGCCACCGCGGTGACGGTCCGTATGATCCACAGTACTTCCTAGGAGCTGACCTAGATATGAGTGATCTAGGACACGTAGGCATCTACGATATAGTCATAATCACAGGCAAATATGGAATGAAATGGGGAAAACCACCACCATAACATCCAAACCTAAATCACTCCCCCTTTCTTTGTCGGACACAATGTTACTTTGTCAAATTCAACACAAAAAAATGGTCTCTGGGCCGAAAGATTGATGGTGTGAGCAAGATTTTTAACAAAACAGGCGGTCTCTGACAAGACAGTAGGGTTGCTGTGTGTTAAAGAGTTGCTGAGACTTGGATTTTTCAAAACGTAATGATATATGTAGACATAGACTACAAGCTATTTGGTAATATGTTCATTGCGGAATATTTGGTCCGAGTTGTGACCGTATAACGGAGGGGATGCTTACAAACTTAAAGCAGGTTCAAGGTATGTTGCATGGAACACAAAGACGATAACAAAACCTTCAGAAAACGCAAATAAAGCACTGCTGGAAACTATGGAAGCTCTCTGGAAAAGTTTATTTTGTTGTAGGGCGCTATGAGATAGAGCTATTGGCGGATAGGTGTCCGCTGGGATGTGGCCGGTAGGCTGAACCATAAACTAGAGAGTGAGGTGAAAAAATGGCGTATAAATACATTGCTAAGGCGTGGGCAAAACCGGAAAAGTCGTTCGTAAAGGAATTAATGCGCCAAAGATTAATAAAATGGCGTAGGCAATCAGCAGTAGTCCGCATAGAAAAACCAACACGTCTAGACAGAGCCAGAAGATTAGGATACAAAGCAAAACAAGGGTTCGTCGTTGCTCGTATTCGTGTAAGGAGAGCCGGATTTAGAAAGAAGAGACCGCGCTCTGGAAGAAGACAAAAAAGAATGGGCGTGACAAAGCACAAGCTAGCTAAGAGCATGAGACTCATCGGGGAAGAAAGAACTGCAAAGAAGTTTCCAAACCTTGAAGTTCTAAACTCTTATTGGGTAGCCGAGGATGGACGCTCAAAATGGTTTGAAATAATAATGGTCGACCCACATCACCCAGCCATAGAAGCTGATAAAGAAACCAATTGGATATGTGAAAAACAGCATCATAGAAGGGTTTTCAGAGGTTTGACAAGCGCAGGTAAGAAAGTCAGAGGCTTAAGGAGAAAGGGACGCGGAGCAGAAAAAGTTAGACCAAGCAGAAAATCAGCCAGAGGAGAAAAATAATCTCCATGATAACAATTAAACCGAAAATAATCAAAAAAGACGGAAAACAACGATACGGAAAAGGCTTCAGCCGAGAAGAGCTGAAAAAAGCTGGACTAAGCCTCAAAGAAGCAAAAAAACTTAGCATTCCAGTGGATTCTAGAAGAAAAACAGCCTATAAAGAAAACACTAATGTCGTCAAGAAATTCTTGAGAAGCAAGAAGAAAGCCTCTGAACCTGAGAAAAGAAAAAAACCTAAAAGTTAAATTCCTATATAAGCAACATGATGAACTTTGTCTTCTGAAGTATCCATAGCATACATCGACATTCGGGTCTTCGTTCACGCAACGGAAGACGCCGAAAAAATTGTAAAAGCTGTTTGCAACACACTCCCCACAGAATTGGCTGACCAAGTTGTGTTCAGAAAAACTAATTTGAAAGGATATTATAACAACCCAATAATCCTTATTGAAGCCAGAATCAAGAAGAAGGATGCTGTTGATGCAGTCTTCAGAAAGCTAGCTTCTGATTTGAATAAGCCTGATAAAGAGCTTTTGAACAGCGAGGTAAGACAGCATTTGAACAAAGGAAACCTTTTCATCAGACTTGACAAACAATCTGCTTATTTGAGTGAACTGAAACTTCGTTTAGACGATTCGATACATTTTAGGATACACTTCAGAAAATCATTGGTAGAAGAAATAGTGGAAACCTGCAGAAAACACGGGATGCTTCCATGAAGCCAAAATACGCTGATCTGCATTTGTGCCCTGATTTGAGAAATGAGAAATCAGCTGAGCGTTTGATAAGAAAAGCCTCTGAGCTTGGATATCAACTAATTGCAATGCCGTTTCCACAAGGTTTTCCCAAACAAGTAATCCGAAAACTGGAAAACACTTGTAAAGAATACAAAATGGACTTTGCTCCACGTGTGGATTTGAAGCCACACACGCCACAAGAGCTGACAAGAAGTCTAAGAAAGCTTAGAAGAAGATTTGAGATAATTGCAGTACTGTGCGTATCTAAGCCTGTTGCAAGGCAAGCAGCTAAAGACCGTCGTGTAGACCTCTTAAACTTTCCTTTCTACAGTCCCCGAAAAAGATTCTTTGACAAAGCAGAAGCTGAACTAGCTTCCAATGCTTTAAGTTCATTAGAAATAGACATAAACCTCTTGCTTACCTTGGAAGGACCAGCAAGAATCAGGCTTCTGTCAAGTCTACGGAGAGAAGTAGCAATAGCAGAAGGCTTCCACATTTCAATTGTTATTTCAAGTGGAGCTTCAACCGAACTGTTCATGAGAAAACCTCGAGAAATAGTAGCTTTAACATCGCTTTTTGACTTAGATAAGCGCTTAGCTGTAGAAGCAGTCTCAACAAATTCTGTTGCCATTGTGAAACGAAACAGGGAAAAGCTAAGCCCAAATTTTGTTGCACCTGGCATAAGGCTACTCAGGAGCGGGAAAGATTGCTAAGAAAGACGAGACGCCGTTATTTAGCGTTAGAGATAGATTCCAAGGAGACGTTTAATTCGAGGGAATTTATGAGTGCAGTTTGGGATGCCGTTTTAAAGCTTTATGGAGAATATGGTGCAAGTTGGACAGGTTTAGCTTTAATCGATTATGATGCTGAAACGAAATTCGTCATTTTACGCTCTGCACACACAGCTGTTGATATGGTTAGATCAGCTTTGGCATCGATAACAAAAATAGGGGATAAACCAGTGGCCATACACGTTCTGAGGGTTTCAGGAACCATAAGGACGCTTTCAAAGAAGATGAAGCAGTAGCCTTTGCGTGAAAACTTATTTGGCTGTTACCCCTTAGTTCCTATCGGGGGATGATGTAGCCGTCCCAGTCTGATCTTATACAGATGAAGAACTCATAACGGACAGACCCCGCAATCTATCCATCTACAGGTGAAAACGTGTTTCTTGAGCTCTTTTCCTTTTCAGTCCGAAAACTAGGGCTAAAATCATTCCCGACACAAAACCACCGATATGCGCCCAATAGGCTATCATTGTTCCACCTTCAAAAATCACATAGAACCATTGCATTAGAAACCAGAATCCCAAAAAGATTATTGCAGGTAATGGCAATATCAACGGAAAAATCAATGTTAAAACCTTGGCTTTTGGATAAAGCACAAGATACGCGCCTAAAACTCCTGAGATTGCTCCTGAAGCCCCTACAACCGGCATCATATACAACCCTGAATTCGTTATACTTAGTATGTGAACAAAACCTGCTACTAAACCGCAAACCACGTAGAAACCTATGTAGCTGACATGTCCAAAAGCACCTTCCACATTATCTCCAAAAATATAAAGAAAAAGCACATTACCAAACAAATGGAAAAATCCAGCATGCAAAAAAACTGAAGTGAAAAGAGTATAAAGTCTCTCTCCATCAAGAATATCCTGCGGTATCATAGCGAACCTATCTGAAATATCCACCGTGAAGCCACTATCTATCAAACCAAAATCAGAAAGACACATCACCACAAAAACCAATACATTAACCATTATCAACATACGATTAACATGTGGAGTTGTTAAAGCTCTATTAACATCTTTAAGTGGAAGCAAACATCAACCCACTAAAGGATTAAATCACAGAAATATTAATCTTTTAACATTAGCCCATTCAACCGCATTTTCTAAACATGTTACACTATTCAACAAAGTATGGTGGGCCGGGCCGGACTTGAACCGGCGACCTTCTGCACGTCAAGCAGATGTCCTAACCGAGCTAGACTACCGGCCCCTAGAACTTTCTTTTGAAAAGAACGTTCATTAAGAAATTTAGAGTTTTTGGTTGTGTTTTGTGTTTCGAGATAGTCTAGAATGCTGAGTAGAGCTTGTTCTGTGATTCTTGAAATGTTTAAGCCACGTTCTCGAGTTCTCCGCGCGCGCGAAAGATTATCAAGAGAAATTGCTTGGAGAATTGCGTATGTCATCGTGACTATTCAAATCATTTCCCGTTGCGACAATAATGTTTGTGCAATAGACGCAAATGATAGCTCTTTGATTTCTCCTTCTCCTGGAACCGTAACAAAGCTTTTAATATCTTCCATGTACTTTCCCCAATCCATTCGGAACAAAGACAATTTCCGAGCGTAATCTCTGTAATCTTTATGAAACGAAATTATCACTCCAGTAAAACCCATCCCCTCCCCACTTGTAGCAAAAATAGCGTTTGGAAACTTTGCTGCATACGATTTAACGTTTGAAACTAATTCCTCAGATAGAATTTCTGGGCGCATCTTAGTAAATGTAAATGCCATTATTTCAAACCCCAACTTTGTCCAATCTGGAACAATCGTGAAACTTCTGATCAGGCCTTTACGTTCTAACCTTTGGCGAGTTCTGGTTATGGTGGGTTGTGAACTTCCCAGAGCGCGTGCCAGTTCTCTGTCGCTTCTTTTGCAGTTTTTCAGAAGTTCGGCTAGCAACTTCTTTTCAAATTCCTTCATCATAAAATTGAATATGGAACTAAAAGAATAAGAGTCTTTTGCACTTTAACACATGCGTCGAAAAACTTGTAGCGTATTCTACATTATTCAACTACTGCAGAATAAATGTTCTCTTCAGAATTGATAGGATAATGAAGCCAAAAAAGAGGAGAGACAAACTTCTCGTAGAATCGGGCTAGAGCGCGCGCGATTTTTTAAAAGGCAAATCTTGTATTTATGATCACGAAAGTCACATGGAGATGCTGCATAAAAAAGTCTCAGAACACCTTCTCAAATCTGAATCATACCTAAAACCTTCACCTTCAAACACAAACAAAAGTTAATAATTAAAAATTAAGAAGCAAAGGCACAAAATGAAAAGATTTTAGAGGACACGTAACTACTAACTTAAACAGCCGGGATGGCAGAGTGGATAACGCGCAGGCCTTGAAAGCCTGTGGCCTTTCGAGGCCGCGTGGGTTCGAATCCCACTCCCGGCGCCATTGTAGTGAATAAAGTTTATTTGGAACGTTTGTCTTGATTGAATTTCAGCGTCTTAGCTTATGCAAGCCCTGGTAGTATAGTTCGGTCACATTGAGGCTATATTCCTTCAATGCCGGAATAGTATAGGCGGCTGTCGCCCGCCCGACCCGGGTTCAAATCCCGGCCAGGGCGCATTTTTTCTTTCGATGTCCGTGCACTAGTAGTAACATGTGAGCCTTCTTTTTTGATTGGTTCAGCCAACAGAGCCTTATGGTTTCTACTATAAGGAGCCATTATAGAAAGCTTGAGTGCACGAGGAAAATTCAAGGCTCACTAGTGAACCAGTATGTACGCCGAGTGGAATAATTATCAAGATGTATGAACTGCACCCACAAAGTAACTTAATGCTTAAAATTCGTAATATGAGCGCTGCACATGTTGAAACGGTAGCAAGAACGTTAGCTCTAAACCATGCTCAAAGACTCGAGAAGAACACATGCAACCCAGTTCAAGGGACATTTTTTATGACGTTCTGAGGAACCTAAAAGCGCGCGCGCTAGCCTTAGCTCATATGGAGCAGCCTCTCTATGAACAAGCCAAGCATCAATTGCTCAACATGATCTACGCTGATTGCTTCTACATACTCTCTTATCCAACCTATGACGGGTACAAAATCCTGCATGACCCAACTTATACTGCCTACCCAACAATCACTAATGACTCAACACCAAACCCTTTCACAGGGCTTCTCATGCTAGTGTTCACACTAGTTGTTGTGGCTGCCATAATTGCTACGATCGCAATAATTGTCAAACTAAGACGAAAGCCAACATCTGAAACACCTGTGTAACACCCAAAGGCCAACAAGCCCCACTTTTTTCTTCTAACTAACAAATACGCCGTATGCGAACTGAACAGAAGCGATAGCGTTATCTTCCAACTCTAATACTATCATTGAGAAGAAGGCAATGTCATACTTCACTGGCAAACAACGCTTGAGAATAGGTCTTGGAGGTTTCCTATCCCTTATAGGCTTCCTAGTCTTTATTTTAACATTCCTTGTAGTTACAGAAACAGTAAACGAAGATGTTTTGCCATCTGGTTTTCTGATTGGTGTTATGGCAGTCATAGGAATCCTAGATGTTGTTGCAGGGGTCATTTTGCTTCGTTCGGGATAGAGCCATGCTAGTCGCTTCCTATTAACAGAAGACCGCCGAGGAGGCTTATGATGCTCACAAAAACCCACACTACTCGACCCAGAAACGTCATACTAGGCGATATTATGATCCAATCTGTTTGGTCAGTTATCGTTATGTATGTAAAAAGACAAAGAAGCAAAACCCCTGATGCTAACAGTGAAGCACTAAAGTATGTGCTAATCTTATGTGAAATCTGAAGAACACCAAATCTCTCCTCCTCCAAGGCTTTTTCTGCAGCTTTTGCAGCCTTTTTCTCAGGCTGAGTAACAGGTCTAGGTGGTGCACGTACAACAATTTCTTTCTTCTTTTTCGTCACGGAAAGCGCTCCGTTTCCTTCATTCCATTGAAGAGTGTAGAGTCTTCACTGTTAAACTTTCCTAAATGGCTTCCATCTAGCTTAGGCTAGCATAAGTATGCGAAGTCCGAACATTTCGCAAGTTATAAATCAACCTTAGTCTAAACTAATCCGACGAGATCATAAATGGTGATGAGTGTGACTCAAAAAGCTGAAACGTTTATTCTTCCGTTCTCCACTCTGTCTGAGAATCGCACGGAACAGTTTACAAAAGAAATTGAAAGAGCTGCCATTTTTTGCTTAACTGATCTGGAGAAAGCAAGGGGCAGAGGTCTCGTTATGAAACAGCCTCCAGAAAAGCTGGCTTTCATTGCTGAGGTGTATTATCCCTTTTGGCTTGCTACTCTAGATAATATAAATATCATTTTCGACGGATTAGACACAATCTCCCACACATTGACTTACTTGACTATTCCGGAAACACAAATTTTCATTGACAACGGGGAAAGAAGCTGTAAGACACGTCAAGCTTACACGATATTTTTATCAGACAATATCAATTACTTCCAAACGCCAAGTAATGAAGAGAGACATACAATAGATGGGCTCATTACAAACCCTGAATTTCTTCAGGAGTTCACATCATATTTACATCAAGCGAGACCCATTGAAGCTTTATTGCCTGATAGGGTGATGGTTTCGCCTACTCTTGATGAATCCTCTCTTACCTCCATTTTGGAAGAACTCCAAAGTCTAAAATCAAGAACTATTGGAGAGGTCAATGCTCTTTATACGAGCATGAAGCTTATCAGTGTGAAAACTGAAAACTTCACGAAAGCAACGCGAAATGAAATAAAAAAAATCGAAGAAAAACTTAATAAAGAACTGGAAAAATGCAAAGCTTCCATCAAGGAACAAGTTGACAATATACGCAAGGAATACGATGAAGAAGTAACGGAATATTCAAAAAAAGCTGAGGAGGAGCTTCTAAGCTTGCAGCAAGATGCAATCAAGCTTGAGAAAACAAAGGACCAGTTGATGAAGAAAGTTGAACACTGCGACACAGAAGCAAAAACATGTGCAATCAGCAAAGATAGTGTGAGTGAACACAAATGGAGGGATGAGAAGACCAAATTCAAAGATCAGCTTTCCGAAACTGAAGCGTATCTGAAGGAGCTTAACAAGAGGATAAAAGAGGTCAAAGACGAGAAAAAAATAAGAGTTTTTGAGCTAAAAACGAAACGTGATGCAGAGATCAAAGAAGCTACTAAGGATTTAGTGGAAATCGAGTCCTCACGCGATGCTAAAGTCAGGGTCTACGAGGAAGAAATGGAAAAGCTTGAAGAGCTAACTTTGGGTGTAATCGAGCAGATTGATAAATTGGCGAAACTGAGAGAAAAATCTGTATACGAGTTCAATAAGCTTGGAGTTTCACAGAAACGGAGAAAATGCGCCTTGATTTATGTACCCTTCTACCTAGCCTGCTATCAACGTGGATCAGGAAAGCGTTACATACATTTTTCTCCTTCAATAGTGAATAGCGTGAATATTTCAGTAAGATTCAAAGGAGCATTTGGCAAGGCTAAAATCAAGCAGCTGCTTCATCCGCTTTCCAAAAAATTGGTTTCACTTTTAAACAAGTTTCCCCTTTTGATGGAGCAAAACGCTGTTTTCAACCGAGATATGACCCAGGCTTGTGCCAAAGCTAACATACTGCGAACAAAAAATTCACGAGAATCAATTGAAATCGGACTGGAAAAACTCGAAGAAGAAGGTTGGCTTTCAGAGAAGGAACACATATCTTTCAGCCAAATTCTAAGTGAAATAAGCTTTTCTACCACCTAAGGAGGAATCTGTTACTTCTGTTCTTTCCATTTAACGATGTATAATAATGTTCAAGATGCCAGCGACAATACTAATTGCGCCTGCAAAGAGTCCAAGGTAACTGGGAATATTCGGAAAAATGGGCGGCATCAAACCTGCTTCAACCAAACATGCTAGCATCGTTAAGGAAACACCTATGCCTAGAACAGCTCCTCCTATGGCTATCTGCAGACGATGACGCCCCATCATTCTGAGATAATACGTCATCAGGACTAATGCTGTTACCACAATGCTGGATACCAGTGCGCCTGCAGCATTGGAATCTCCCTGCAATGTGGGGAACACAAGAAGCGTAATGGATATTATAAAGCCGGCGACAGGCGCCAAAGGATACAGTGGGGTTTTAAATGGTCTTTCAATGTAAGGCTCTTTTCTTCTAAGCTTCAGAAGAGACAGGTTAACTAAAGCAAAGACCGCGAGCGACCCAAAACTTGCTGCATATCCAAGGAACGGCACCGCTCCAATTGCGCCTAAAACCATTACGAAAAGGGAACCGGCGATGATTGCGACGTACGGCGTTTCGAAACGTGAGTGAATCCGGAGCAGAAGCTTCGGTAAATACGCGTCTCGACTCATTCCTTGAAGTATGCTTGATTGAACAGTTAAGGAAGTGCCTAGTGCGGAAAGACTTGCTGCCATTCCGGCAATAGCGATTAAAGCACCACCAGTCAAACCGAAAATCTTTTGAGCCGCAAGGTTCAGCAAGGGGACTTGCCAGCCCGCCTCCATTCGCATGAGCTTCGCCTCTTCTAGCGGAATGACTCCTACTGCCACGTAAGCAACGCAGATGTAAATGGGAATTATAAGGATCGTCGCTAAGAGTATAGCTCTAGGAAGGTTTTTTTCTGGATGCTTGATATGTGCTGCTCCGGCTATTAGGGAACGCACTCCAAAAAACATGGGAAACATGTAGACGGTAGCTGCGAGAACTTTAGGCACATCGCTGGGTAGACTATCCGAAAAAATTTCAATGGGAACCAATTCATGCACTAGTCCACTACAGATGAAGATGATGAATATCGCTATGAAAGCAAATACAATACTGGCACCTACTCCTTTCTTACCTTTGATGCTGAGCAATACCATGACGACAACCACGGCTACTGCGATAAGCGGTGTTTGCGTAAAATCAAGGCCTTGAGTGGATAATGCGACTTTAAGGAAGTACGAGAGTTGTTCGGTGAAAACCACGGCAGCTAATGCTGCGACGAAAACACTGGCTAGCCATCGGAAACAGCCAAAGATGAAAGATACAAATCCTCCGTAAGCTCTTTTAATATAAGTATACTCACCGCCTACTTCCGGAATGGCTGTACTAAGCTCACAATAGTTGAGCATTATCAAAAGGTTCACAAGTCCCGCTAGAAGAAGCCCAAACAAAATGCTGGCTCCAAGCTCCAAGCTGAAAAACGGATAGTCTAACAGCACGAAAATTTCGAAACCTATGGCTCCACTTAACCCCATCATTAGTGCATCGAAAAAGCCTTTCTCTCTTTTTGTTTTAAACAAGGATAACACCCTTTTAACGTGCTTCTAGCCATTCATGAACAAGAAATAACCCGCTTATAATGGAAAATAGGCTGAAAACAAAAAGAACTAACACATGGAAATAGCAAGATTCCACCACTATGTTTAACCCTGTTTGGAAACCGAAAAGGTTGAAATAGATAATGCAGGCAAAGATGATTGTTAACACTGCCATCGTAATCTGTACTACACCAACTATCATTGCAAGAGCTCTCCTAACACCCATTAGTTAAACGCCGCCAACCTTTTTTGGTTAAGTAGTAAATAAATGTTT
>SOJA01000157.1 GCA_004376975.1 Candidatus Bathyarchaeota archaeon | reverse complement strand
GCTTCTTTTTGGCTTGGCAACATTTTCTCTTTCATAATAAACTAGTTCTGCCGTGTTTTTGCCTTCTACTTCTCGAAGCTTTAATCTTCCCTTCGGAACCTTAAAGTAAACGTCAATCTGCTTGAACGTTCCGATGTGATGAGCCCTTAAATCTATTACTTTTCTTCTAATCGTATCAAGAGCGTTGACTCTTGCCTTTAACTCAACCATTTTACGTTCAACTTTGCACAGCATTTGAGCAGTCAACTTTTCTTCAACACTCTTGAACAGAGTTTCAATTGTTTATCTTATTTACCTTATCGTATGCTGATAGAATTAACAGATAAGTCGCCAGTCATCAAGGACTTAGAAAAGTTATTTAAACTCCTTTCAATGAAGGGGGGTTACAAGAGGAAAATACATGAGGTCAGATTACGTTTTATACGGTTTCGCACTTGTATGCCTCATCTTATCAGCTTTTTTCTTTATTCAAAGCGATCTGGTCCCTTCAGAAATGGAGGTAATCATACCATCAGTCTTAGTGATTTTGGGTTTAACCTTCGTTGGACTGGGCTATATGATGAGACCGGGTGAAGCCGTACCAACTCCATTAACGTCCCAACCTATACCTACAACTACACCAACTCCTCCGCCAATCGTCGAATCACCCCTCAAACTTACAATGGTAAAAGGAATCGGACCTAAAAGGGCAGAACAATTGCAGAGATTGAAGATTGGTACGGTTGAAAATTTGGCTAAGACCTCAGCCAAAGGGTTATCAGCAAAGACCGGGGTCTCACAAAAAGTAGCTCGTAGTTGGATCAAAGAAGCAGATAAGCTCATCAAAGAAACATCTTGACATATACGCTTCTACTTCTGATTATACACCACTTTTCTAAACTGTTCTGGAATCCTATACAACAACATTCCTTCGACGGTAACCGGTTTTGTCCTTAACGCCACGTTGTACGCTTCAGCAAGCTTAGATTCTTGTTCAGCATAAATTTCAAGCAGTACATCACCTTTTTTCACTTTATATCCTCTCTTCCAACGTAAGACAACACCAGCTCCCTTTTCGATTGGAGCACCCGAAGCACGGGTGATAGCGGTTATTGCCGCGTTATCTACGTTCGTTACGAAACCATCACAGGTGGCTCTCAAAGCGATGCTATGCTCTCCGATTGGAATTTTTTCAGGGTCGATTTTGGGGTCGCCTCCTTGTATTTTGATGATTTCCTTCATTTTCTTTAGCGCCTTACCTGAAAAAAGAATCTCTTTAGCCATCTCTTTTCCTTCATTCGGTGACACAACGCCTCCCATTTCAAGGAGCATGCCGGCCAACGCGGTTGATTTTTCAATTAAGCTTGCTGGTCCTTTTCCTTGTAATGCTAAGAGAGCCTCACGAGCCTCCAAAGCTGGGCCCACTGTATGTCCTACTGGTTGTCCACCATATGTTATTCCACATTGAACTTGCACATTGAAGCGGTTACCCAGTTCCACAAAACTTTGAGCAAGCTTTCGAGCGTCCTCTATCTTTTCAACCTTTGCCCCTTGCCCCACCGGAATGTCGATTACCACGTAGTCAGCTCCAACTGAAAGTTTCTTAGCCATGATGCTGGCGAGCATCTGCCCTGTGGGGTCAATGCTGAGGGGATACTCAACTCGAATTAGGATGTCGTCTGCTGGAGCGATACCCAATTTGCCGCCCCAAGCAATAGCACCTCCTACCTTCAACGCTATCTCTTCTAGTTCACTCGCAGTAAACTCTACATCGGCAAGCACTTCCATGGTATCAACTGTGCCCGAAGAACTAGTGACCGCGCGGCTACTGGTCTTTGGGATCAGCAAGCCTGCAGCTGCCACTATTGGAACTATCAGAAGGGTTACTTTGTTGCCAGGCACTCCGCCCACGCTGTGTTTGTCGTAGCATGGACGACCGAAGTCAATGGTGGTTCCTGTGTCCACCATGGCTCTTGTTAGGTATTCGATTTCATCCATGTTTAAGCCGTGAAACTCTTCTGCCATGAGAAACTCGGTGATTTCTATTTCACTTAGTCTATGGTTGGCGACGTCGTTGATTATGTTGTAGATTTCACCCTTTGTTAGGGTCTGGCCTCTCATCTTTTTGTGAATGTGTTTGATGGATTCAGGTATCGTTGCGGATGACACAGAGACGAGGCTACCGTCCTTGATCTTGAGTTCCTTTTGCAGTTCTTTAGTGATGCCGATCTCGCCTAGTTGAAGGTATGTGGTTGTAGTCTCCGTGAACGCCGTGGCAGTTTGTTTTCTGTAATTGATTTTCACTCGGTTGTGAGAGAGTATGCCGCTTCTTTTCGCGTCTTCTTCATGCAACAGAACTAAGCGTTTACCCACTGGAATACTGATTAGTCTTGTTTTGAGTTTAATCAGCGTTTGAATCTCCTGAAACGTCAAAACGGGTTCATATCTCGATGTTTCGTTCTTAAAAAAGTTATGGAAAAAAAGTTTTCAGAAACTTCGTATGTTTCAGTAAACTGAGAAAAATAGAAAGATCAAACCAACCACGATGAAGCTTAAAAATTAACTTGAACACTAATAGTCAAAGTGCGACCGTAGGATGTTCATGCTTGAAGTTAGGCGAAAACGTTGCCAGAATCATTCTAAACCCAGAAACTAGGCAGATTACGAGTATAACGGTCTACCAAAAAAATCTTCGATTCAAATGTAAGCGATGCGCCACTTTTTGCTGTAAGTTAGGTGGACCAAACCTTACCAAGAGAGACATCGAGCGAATAAAACAGGCGGGCTACAAGACAGAAAGTTTTCTTGGACCTGTGCAAAGTGGGAGATATGAAAGCGTGGTTACTCCGTACGGCTGTCTGAGAAATAAGAAAGATGGCTCATGCATTTTTCTCAAGTTCAACCATGAAAAGCGTTCTTATGAATGTGCAATCTATGACGTAAGACCGATTTTGTGCAGACTTTACCCTTTTGAAGTTGAGACGCCTTCGCCCAACTTTATTATCATAAAAATTATTTCATGCTGCCGAGGTCTAAACAACGCAGATGGAGAGCTTGTCGATAAGCGTTTTATCATAAACCATATAGCTGAAGCGATATTCAACCTGAACAGCGAAAAAACTAAAAAAGGGTTCATAGAACAAACAGTTCCTTATGAGAAAAAGCACAAAAATAAGCTTCACTGCAGTTTTTGCTAGGTCAGAAGTATAGACTTTACAATGTTTTCGGTGATACATAGCTTTCATTTATTTATTAAAGAAACTGTTAATTCGTAAGGAAGGTAACTATGTTTAACTCAGAGGTTCGTAGTCTTTTAGCAATGGGAATTGACCTAGTTTCCCTAGCTAGCTCGGCGAAAAGAGCAGGCTACCAGGTTTATGCAGCAGATTATTTTGGCGACCTCGATTTACAACGTATATGCATCAAATATAAATCCGTAATACAACAAAAACCTGCAAAAAGTTGCGGACATTTCGAATTAAACTTCAAGCCTGAAGCTTTCCTCCGATTGACAAAGTCTTTACTGCAAGAAAACGAGATAGATGCCATTTTGCTTTCCTCAGGATTAGATGATTACTTTGACATTCTCTGCGAATTAAACGATTTAGTTCCAATTTTGGGAAACTCACCTCAAACTATTAAAAATGTCCGTGAAAAACCGAAATTTTTTGAAGAACTTAAACGTTTAGGAATTCCGCATCCTGAAACAGCAAAGGTCACAGATGTTAAAGAGGCAAAAAAGATAGCTGCAGAAATTGAATATCCGGTAGTGATAAAACCTTCAAGAGGTTTCGGAGGAATGGGCATTAGAATTGCCAAGAGCCCGCAAGAACTGAAACGAGAATTTCAAGAAGTTTTAGTGTTTGACGATAACATTTTGATTCAAAAACATGTTATTGGAGCCCATGCCAGCATATCTTTTCTTGCTTCTCATAACGTTGTTAAGATTTTGACGATAAACGAACAGTTGATAGGAGTGCCTTATACATTTCAAAGTGAGCCATTTGGATACTGTGGGAATATTGTCCCGTTTCATTCTGCCAACCTAATTTCAGAAAAGTGTGAATATATTACTAAGAAAATTGCTTTACATTTCGGTCTTATAGGCTCTAACGGCATTGATTTAGTAATTTCTGAGGAAAATGTACCGTATGTAATAGAGATAAACCCTCGATTCCAAGGAACTCTAGAGTGTGTTGAACGAGTACTTAAAACAAATTTGGTGAAAGCACATATCAACGCGTGTATACATGGGTCCCTCCCAACGGTGCAAAAGAAAAATTTTATCTTTAGCACTCGATTGATTTTGTTTGCTCCTAAACGAGTGATAGTGCCTGATTTAACAATTTTCAGAGAGGTTAGAGATATTCCATTTCCAAGAACCATGATTGAGAAGGGGGAGCCTCTATGTTCCATCGTGACTGAAAAGAGTAGTCGAGATGATTCGTTGCAAAAGGCTAAAAAAATAGCTAAAGCAATCTATGAGATGCTTTCTCCTGTTTCTAATCTTTAAAAAGTACCAAACCCATTTTCCTGACAGCCATGATTATTGGTGGACCCATGATAGTAGTTATTAGCGTGGACAATGCTGCTTTTATTGGCGTTTCAATGGCGCCCATACCCCAAATATATTGCAGATCCAACACGTTGAAACCATAAATTGATTGGTAAGTTTGGCAAGGTACGAAAATGAATATGCGAAACAAAACGTCAGCTTCTAGTCCAATAAAGGCGCTTAACGCAAGGATGTAGAGAAGATTGGTACTAGCTCTAGTGTTCCATATATTTTTCCATTTCTGCATCGCAACAATAACCGTAAGAAGACAGCCAAAGGCAAAAAAGACATCCCACATACCCCACAACGGAAGCTGCCATGCAACTGGCGTAACAAAAAAGGCTCCAAGCAAAATTAAATAGTAAACTAAAACTTCTTTCCATCTACCTCTGAAGAGAAGAGCTGAAATCATCGCCCCAATCGGCGCACCAAACGTAAAAAGAAATTCCTCAGACCCTCGGAAAACCATAGAATGACCGACCATTACTCCAATGAAACTAGAGAGAAAACCAGCGTATGGACCCAATAATATTCCGCTAATAGGCGTAGCTATAAAAACCCAACTGTACCAAACACCCGAAAATGGCAAAGGCAAGCTCATCAATGAATCACAAATCACGTTAAAGGCTGCGAAAACTGAGATTAATGAAACAAAAGATGATTTCTTAAACTTTTCCATAAATAAATGCATGTTAATTCCCTTTATACTTGCAATCACTATTTCAGAATACTTCTGGAGCAGCGAACAAATAAAACTTTTTAGAACACAATTTCGATGAGGAAAAGTTGTCAAGGATT
>SOJA01000205.1 GCA_004376975.1 Candidatus Bathyarchaeota archaeon | reverse complement strand
AAATGAACAGAATTTGCTTAGAAGTGTAGTTAAATTAAAGAGTGAGCAGAACATATCGTAAAAGTGATTTGTGTCAGAGATGGTGTTGGTGGAGGCTTAGGTGGCTAAGACAACATTTGAGGAGATAAGCGCAGCAGACTTCTTTTATAGGAATAGAGAAATAGCGGGATTCACAAATCCCTCTCGAGCCGTTTTCGCAGCCGTAAGAGAACTTGTGGAGAATTCTTTAGATGCCACTGACACCCTTAAAATACTACCAAGCATCTATGTCAGACTTTCCTATGCAGATGAGGCAGATGAAGAAAGAAACGTTTACAAGCTCAGAGTTGAAGACAACGGCATAGGAATCCCGCCAAGACATATACCGTCAGCCTTTGGACAAGTGCTTTACGGCTCAAAATACAAGCCAAAACAGCAAAGAGGAACCTTCGGTTTAGGTGGAAAAATGGCGATTTTATATGGACAAATCACTACGCATCAGCCTGCCCGAGTAATCTCAAGCACTGGCCGATCAAGAATCTATGCGTATAAGCTTAGGATCGACATTCAGAGAAACAGACCGCTCATACTTGATAGAAAGGTTCTCATAAATAAAGAAAGATGGCGTGGAACGATAGTTGAGTTCAGTCTTGAAGGCGATTACAGTAGAGCTATGCCAAAAATTCTGGAATACTTCAAACAGACCGCAATGGTCAATCCATACGCAAACATGACTTTTATTGACCCTAAAGGCAGGTTATACAAGTTTACAAGAGTCACTGAGGAGATGCCTAATCCACCAAAGGAGACCCTACCGCACCCATATGGTGTTGACGTGGAACTTCTCCAACGCCTTATACAAGTAACTCCTTACCGGAACATGCTTGAATTCCTGAAAAACCATTTTCACAGAGTCGGCGAAATCACCGCGAACAAGTTCTTGGCATTCAGTAACATAAGTCCATCCAAGAATCCTAAAAAGCTTACCCATGGGGAAGTTGTTAGGTTAATGCGCATGCTAAGAAAGTTTAGGGAGTTCTTGCCGCCAAACGCGAGTTGCTTGTCACCTTTAGGTGAGGAGTTGTTGGAGGTAGGTGTTCTGAAGGAGCTGAAGCCTGAGTTTGTGGTTGTCCATCAACGTAGTCCGTCAGCCTATGCTGGTCATCCCTTCATTGTTGAAGTGGCAATTGCTTACGGGGGGGATATTCCTAGGAAAGGAAACTTCCTGATTTATCGTTTTGCCAACAGAATCCCATTACTTTATGACGAAGCAAGCGATGTCTCAACAATAGTGACAAACTCGATGAATTGGCGAAGATATAAGGTTACACCTGATATGCCGATCGCTATAGCAGTACATATTTGCAGCACCAAAATCCCATACAAAACTGTTGGAAAGGAATTCATCGCTGACAGACCAGAAGTCAGAAGAGAAATAGCCAACGGACTGCGAGAGGTCGCCCGTCGGCTTCAACGCTTTTTAACTAGAAAGGAGCATGTGCACAAAGAGCAGAAAAGACTTGATGTCTTCAGCAGGTATTTGCCGAAAATAGCCCGTTTTTCAACTCAGCTTGCTGGTAAGGAAAAAAATCCGGATATAAAAAAGCTTTTGAGAAGTGTGAAGAAATTTGGAACATAGAAAACATAAAGGTATCATGATAGAAAGGAAAAAGGAAGTTTTAGCAAGTTTGGAGAGCCTTGGGCTTGAGGTTTACGAACAGATGGATAGGGGATATTTTCCTTCAATAGAGATGCCGAGTCGCTCAACAGAAAACATTTGTTATGATCCCCAAGTGAGACAGTATATTTTGGGTGATAGAAGAGTTCTCAGGAACGCCCGCAACATGCGTCATATAAGACCTTTCACACAGCTTGTTTGGACAGCATTGTTTTCCCGAGAACTCAGTTCTCAGCGTAAAACGTCGACCCTAAGGGATGTTTATTATTCTGCGCAAGCGTACGAGATGAAATTCAAAGATCAGCAAGAATCGAACAATATCATAACGGATCTGGAAACGGTTTTAGGATTGTCTAGAGAAGAATTCAATATCTTTCCAGAAGAACGTTCAGCAGTTTTCGGCGACCTGACAATAGAATATACGGTGCGTGGATATGAAGGGAAAACGTTGAATCTAACCTCTCATCCAGACGGCATTATGATTGGACCCGCTCTAACATCATCGGAGTTTGTGAATACGACAGCGGATAAGGTCATAGCCATAGAGAAAGGCGGCTTGTTCACAAGGTTCGTAGAGGAGAACGTGCACAAAAAGTTTAATGCAATACTTGTTTTAACGGCTGGACAAGCCCCAAGAGCAACACGCCACTTCATTAGAAGGCTTAACAGAGAATTAAACCTTCCAACTTATATTTTTACAGATGGCGATCCATGGGGAATGCACATAGCCATGGTTATAATCTCAGGTTCAGCAAACGCTGCACACCTAAGGGAACTAACTACACCCGATGCTAAATGGAGCGGAGTCTGGGCAACAGATATTGTCAAGTATAAACTGCCGACGTATCCGCTGGACGAAGTAGACATAAAAAGGCTTTATGAGTTACAGAGGGACCCACGATATAAGGATCCATTGTGGCAGAGAGAGATTAAGACATTTTTGAAAATAAGGAAGAAGGCCGAGCAAGAAGCCTTCAGCAGATACGGTTTAACTTATATTGTAGATGAGTACCTGCCCACTAAACTTGAAGAAAGTAAGTGAACATGGGGAAATTTAAAATAACCGTATGTTACTTTATGTAAAAGCACATAAAAAGGGAAGAGTTAGATTTGAGCGAAGAAGGCGGTTTTGGATTAGTTGCTGCTGAAAAATTCTTTGGGTTAATACTTATTATTGTCGGTGCTCTAGCGACCTATTTCACGTTCACAAGTGCCCAAGCATTACGTGATTATACGGGATTTTTCGGATTTCTAAGCATTGGCGTATTAGCATTAGGAATAATCTTGACAATTGCAAAGACTGAATAAATTCTTTTGCTCTTCAGAAGCCAACGGTTGTGCCTAGAACAAACTTTTCCATGAATAGCACGCACGACAGTGCTGAAAAAGCCATTAGGGTCAGTTAGAAGCCTTTTTAGTTGATTTAACATTCTTAGCATTTTGACCTATCCTTGATGTAAGTCCTCGCGCTGTTTAACATATTTGCAGTATGCATTCTGTTTTAAACGCAATTATAGTTATTCTCTTCTTTCAACAACTATTCTGCAATTCGTGGCCAAAGCAGCTATTGCACCTAGAGCCGCAAACCAAGGAGCCAGAACAAAGCCGATGATGCCTATAGTTATTGGTATCTCAAGTAGAACCTTTCCTTTTTCGTCCTTAACAATTATTCTAGTCACGTTCCCTTCATGAAGTAGTTCTCTGATTTTTTCCACAAGATTGTCAGCGGAAACAGAGAATTCCTCTCTAACCATTTTAGCAATGGGAGTGCCACATACATAACAGAACTTATCATTTTCTTTAAGTCTCGCTCCACATTTCCAGCAGTAGAACAAACTCTTTTCACCTATCTGCACAGAGCTTTCCTACACTTTAAAAAATATTACGGATAAATAGCTGCGTTTATTAGATAATAGGATATTCTTGTTAAAGGGATGCAGATTATGCCTGTTCGTCAACCAATTGTATGTGTGCTTGGTCATGTTGATACTGGTAAGACTTTGCTTCTGGATAAAATACGCAAAACGAGGGTTCAGTCTCGTGAGGCTGGAGGGATCACGCAACACATCGGTGCAAGTTTTTTCCCTGTTGACACACTCAAGCAGCTGGTTGGTCCTTTGCTTTCAATGGTTAAAGGGGAAATTGAAATTCCAGGATTGCTTGTCATTGACACGCCTGGACATGCAGCTTTCACGAACTTGCGTAAGAGAGGTGGCGGTGTAGCTGACATAGCGATATTGGTTATTGATGTTTTACGGGGTTTTGAGGAACAGACTTATGAGTGCATAGAGATTTTGAAAGCTCGCAAAACCCCTTTTTTGGTCGCTGCAAACAAGATAGATCGGATACCAGGCTGGAATTCCTATCCGGATACACCGTTCTTGAAGACTTATCAGATGCAAGGTCGCTATGTTAAGGAAGACTTGGATAATAGGATCTACGATATTATTGGCGCTTTTTCTCGTTTGAAATTTGGAACTGACCGCTTCGACCGTGTGAAAGACTTCACAAAAACTATCGCAGTGGTGCCTACAAGTGCAAAAACTGGTGAGGGCATAACTGAACTTCTTATGGTTCTTGTGGGTTTAGCACAGCAGTATTTGAAGAAGCGCTTACAGACAACCAAGGGACCAGCTAAGGGCACGGTTCTAGAGGTAAAAGAAGAGGCTGGTTTAGGTTTGACAGTTAACATTATAATTTATGATGGAATTTTACAGAAAGAAGACTTAATTGTCATTGGTGGCAAGGAAAGACCAGTTGTTACACGAATACGGGCGATTCTGGTTCCTAAGGCTCTAGATGAAATTAGGGATCCGAGGGACAAGTTTTCTTCTGTGAATTCTGTTTCTGCAGCGGCTGGAGTAAAGGTTGTGGCTCCTGACCTAGAAGGAGCCTTAGCTGGTGCCCCTTTATATGCTGTCCCACACGGTGAAGAGCTGAAGAAGTACACTGGTCTTGTTTCTAAGGAGATTGAGAGAATTAGGATTACTACGGATATTGATGGTGTCGTTTTGAAGGCTGACACTTTAGGCTCGTTAGAAGCTATTGCTGAAAGTCTAAAACGCAATGATGTACCGATTCGGTTGGCTGATGTTGGTGATGTTTCGAAAAGGGATGTCGTTGAAGCAGGTGTTGTGAAGGAGAACAAACCTTTCTACGGTGTGATTTTAGCCTTTAACATCAAGATCTTACCAGATGCCGAAGAAGAAGCGTCAATTAAGGGCGTTCAGATTTTCCATGACAAAATAATCTATCGCTTAATGGACGACTATCTATTATGGCTTAAGAATCAACAGGAGACAGAGATTGAGCAAGAGTTTGAGAAGCTTGTTATGCCAGGAAAAATCCGCATTTTAGAAGGATATGTTTTCCGTAGGGCGAAGCCAGCTATCGTTGGCGCCGAAGTCTTGGCTGGAAGGATAAAGCCGAAATACAAGCTTGTGAGGGATAAAAATGGAGAAGAAATTGGTGAAATACAACAGATTCAAGAAAAAGGAAAAACACTGCCAGAAGCTCAGCAAGGGATACAAGTGGCAATATCCATGAATAAGCCAATAGTTGGAAGACACATTTTCGAAAAAGACATATTGTTTGTGAAGGTACCAGAGGGTCATGCAAAAGTGTTGCTGACAACTTTTATGGATAGGTTGACATTGGAACAGCAAGATGCATTAAACGAATACGTCAAACTAATGAGAAAGAAAATGCCGTTCTGGGCTGCATAAAAACTAGGTTGAAAGTCTAGTGTACGCTGTTTCTGAGTACGCAAGCGCACGTATCACAGTGGAAGCTTTTTCCCGATTTCTGTTTTCTTTGCTTTCTCATAGATGAGGATGGCAGTTGCCATATCTTCTATGGCCAAGCCTAGGTTCATGGACAAAATGCGTTCTCTGGAATTTTCACGACCAGGTTTCTTGCCGCTCACGATTTCATCCAAATCCGCATACACGTTGGGTATACTGGAAAAATATCCCAGTTTCCTATAGTGTGCCAGTTGGTTGCGGTCATCAGTGCAAAATTTATCCATGGAATGCATAGCCTCTGGTTTCCAGTACGAATCGAAATCTAAGGAACAAGCAAAACCGCCGTCCTTAAACCATGATTCCTCGATTACAGGCTGCGGATTTTTCAAAATTGGGCCAGCGGTCACTACTAGGTCACAGTTTTCAACAGCCTTTCGAGGTGAGGAAACGGGAACAATTTTCAGTCCATGTTTAGCAGTCATCTCGTCTACATACCTCTGTAAGTTTTCACTGTTAATGTCATAGGCTTTCACTTTTTTCAAGTTCTTACAAACCACCATCAAGGCCTCGAGGTTGCTTCTGCCCTGAACACCGCACCCAAGAACTCCCAAGACTCTTGAGTCTGGTTCAGCCAAGTATCTAGCCGCAACTGCAGTTGCTGCTCCAGTTCGTTTGGCTGTTATCCATGTACAGTCCATAATGCACTTGGGAACACCGGTTTCAGGGTTGTTCAAAATAAGTAGTCCCGATATGTACGGTAGGCCACGCTTGGCGTTTTCCGGGAACCCGCTCACCCACTTAACGCCTGCTGACCTCATATTAGGTATGTAAGCTGGCATGGCGTGGATGAAGGCGTCCTTTTGGGGGTGGATGCCAGGCTTGGGCGGCACTTCAGTTCGTCCTTTCGCTTTCTCAAGGAAGGCTTCTTCAACAATTTGGATGATCTTCTCCATAGGAATGTTTAGTTTCTCTACGTCGTATCTAGAAAGGTATAGAACTTCAGAGGAACTCATTGTAGACACTTGATCCCTCTAACCGGTCAAGGTTGGCATTTTTCGATTCTGTACTGTAACTTGTAGAAAGGTCATGAATAAATTTTACTAGTGCTGGCATTAAGCAGCCCGCGCTGCAATCTCCAAAGTTTGCTCTGGTTTTTCCAGTATATCTTACACAAACACCTGAACTATGAGATAACAGCTTCTTTTCACCGCAAATCAAACATTTCCCCATAAACTGACCATACAATATAAACTTAGCAAATCCTAGCAAAACTCTTCTAAATACAGGGCTTCAAACACACAGAGATGTAGAGTTAACCACCGCTAACAGGCGGTAATATGGCTAAGACATCTCCGTCAGTAAGCTTTGTCTTCAATCCATCGAGTGTAGTTGTGCTGCGACCATTCAGAAGCAACAGCAAGTAGCTTTGTATTTCTCCGGTTTTCCCATCAAAAACATATTCAGCAAAATCCTTGTTAAAAATCTCAGTCAAACGCTCTAGCACTTTCTCGATATTGATCTCTTCGTTGTCCTGAAACGCTATGCATTCCACCCTTTTTCCAACCAATTCCCGCAGTGCAGCAAAGAAACGTACATACACATTCAAAAGCCCAACCTCTCCAACAATTCAGCCGCCAGTATCAGCATATCCAACCAGAACTTCATAATTTGAATTTAGGGATTCATCTTTTATGTTCAGAAGCATTCTGCCCCCACAAATAAAGACAAACGTGTCCAGCAACCCCTCATCTAACTCTCCATGATGCCTCAACTTATTCTTAAATATGCCTAAAAGGTTTCCATATTTGGCACCATCAGGAATATGGATGGTGCCTACTTTTCCAGACGAGCCGAAATATTTGGCTATTCCACGGCTTAGGTATCGTACTTTAACTTCCACGATTTATGTTCACACGCCTAGAGCTTTCATAATAGGTTAGGTTTAGTGTTAACTCTGTAAAAACTATTATGTAGCAAACCCTAACCTAGGTTTATAGAATGAGGTTTCAGGATGAACTCGTCATCATCCAAGCTGGAGCGGTATGAGAGACAGATGCTGATTTCTGGCTGGGGATTGAAGGGACAGAAAAAACTGAAAGACGCAAAAGTCGCTGTCGCCGGCGTAGGTGGATTGGGATGTCCAGCATCACTATATCTTGCCGCTGTTGGCATAGGAAAAATAGTTCTCATAGATAAGGGAAAATTCAAATGGAATAATCTAAACCGACAAATCCTTTGTTGGCAAAGAGACATTGGAAGACTTAAGGTAGAAGTAGCCAGAGAAAAGCTTGAAGCACTAAATCCTGAGATTGAAGTGAAAACAGTGATTGCGGAAATCACCAAGGACAACGCACCTAACTTGATAGGAGATGTTGATGTGATTGTGGATGGATTAGATATGTGGAAAACAAGATTCATAGTGAATGAGTACTGCGTAGTGCACGCGATACCTTTTGTTCACGCTGGTGTCTCATCAATGCATGGGCAGATGACTACAATAGTCCCAGGTAAAGGACCTTGTTTGCGATGTATATTTCCAAAAAATCCGCCGGAAGCGGAAATGATCCCAGTGTTAGGTGCCACACCTGCATTATTCGCTTCATTACAGGTTATGGAAACCGTTAAGCTCATCATCGGAGTAGGTAGACCACTTATTGGAAGAATGCTGTTTGCAAGTGGAGAGGAAATGGTGTTCGAAACGGTAGAAGTCAAGAGAAACGTTGAATGCCCCGTCTGCCGTAGTCTGTAGAAAAGATGATAGACTGCGTTAGGCTTCTTCTTGCTACATATTGAAAACCGCTTCCAATGAAGGTAAAGGTTTATATTTCAGTGCTTTTTTTGCTTATCAGGAATTAATATTCTAGCTTTAATGGAGGATTTGTATGGCATACTTAACAACAACCGCGTCGGGACAACCAGTTTTAATCCTTAAAGAAGGTACAACAAGAAGTAGAGGAAGAGAAGCTCAGAGAAATAACATAATGGCAGCCAAGATAATAGGTGAAGTATTGAAGACTACGCTTGGACCCCGCGGCATGGATAAAATGCTTGTAGGCGGTTTAGGAGACATAACGATAACGAATGATGGAGCAGCAATCTTAGACGAAATAGAAGTAGAACATCCAGCAGGCAAAATGATGGTTGAAGTTGCGAAAACGCAAGATGATATGGTAGGTGATGGAACAACAACGGCGGTGGTTCTTGCAGGAGAGCTTCTGAAAAAAGCTGAAGAACTCCTGGAACAGAATATTCACCCAACAGTGATTGTAAGCGGCTACCGAAAAGCTTTGCAAAAAGCAGTGGAAACCATAAACAGCATTGCAACACCAGTAAACGTTGAAGACCGCGAAACACTGAAAAAAGTTGCATTAACATCTATGGGAAGCAAAGCTGTAGGTCCAGCAAAAGAACACCTAGCAGAAATAGCAATAGATGCCGTAAAACAAATCGTTGAGCAGCGCGGAGAAAGAAAAATAGCAGACATAGATAACATACAAATCATAAAAAAAGAAGGAAAAAGCCTATTCGAAACTAAACTCATCCAAGGTGTAGTAATAGATAAGGAAGCCGTCCACTCAGGCATGCCCAAAAAATTAGAAAGCGCAAAAATAGCCCTACTAGACTGCCCAATAGAGATCGAAAAAACTGAAATCAGCGCTGAAATAAGGATAAGAGACCCAACACAGATGAAAGCTTTTCTGGATAAGGAAAATCAAATGTTAAAAGACATGGTTGAAAAGATCAAGGCTGTAGGAGCAGGCGTTCTCTTCTGCCAGAAAGGCATAGATGACCTAGCACAGCACTTCCTATCAAAACAGGGGATACTTGCAGCAAGAAGAGTGAAACAATCAGACATGGAGAAACTAGCGAGAGCTACAGGAGGAAGAATCGTCACAGACTTAAATGATTTGAAGCTTGAAGACTTGGGCGTAGCAGGTATCGTTGAAGAACGAAAAATAGGCGAAGACAAAATGATTTTTGTTGAGAAATGTAAGGCCCCTCGCTCAGTCGCCATTCTCATTCGCGCTGGACTAGAAAGAATGGTAGATGAAGCAGAAAGAGCCATGCACGATGCCCTGTCAGTTGTATCAGACGTAATAGAAAACAACAAAGTAGTACCAGGCGGCGGCGCAGTAGAAGTTGAAGTAGCCAAAGAACTGAGGAAATATGCCACAAAAGCGGAGGGAAGAGAACAGCTAGCAATTCAGGCGTTTGCTAATGCCTTTGAGATTATACCGAAAACCCTAGCTGAAAATGCTGGATTGGAATCAATAGACATAATCGTAGAATTGAGGGCTGCTCACGAAAAAACAGACAGCCAATCCATGGGCGTGAATGTTTTTACAGGCAAAGTTGAAAACATGTTTGAGAACGGTGTAATTGAACCACTTGTAGTTAAGGAACAAGCAGCAAAATCAGCCACAGAATCAGCGTCAATGATACTACGCATAGATGATGTAATAGCGTCAACAAAACCAAAAGGGCCAGGGGGACCGCCAGGCGGACCTGGAAGTGAAGAATACTAGAAGCACCTCTATTCTTTTCTATTCACTGCAATTTAGTTGATAGAACATCATATCATAATCCACAAATGGAATAGCTTGTTAGTATTTCATGAGGAGAATGGGTAACTCTTCTTCATGAAGAGAGAGGAGTAAGGAAAGGTTACTAGTATGCCATTCTCCTCACACATCAGGTAAGTCATGCTGCTTGCTGGTTTATATTAGTAGTTTTTGTACATTCTGAGTTTAACCTTTAACTCTTAAGTTTAATATCACGATTTACGTTAAGATTGCGTGTATTATCAACAGCTATAGGGCTACCGTAAGTGTTATTTGAAACATCAACCATAAGATAACTAGGGGGAAGGAGAATGGAAACAGAAATCTTAGTTTCCACTAGTCAGTCTAACTGAAAACATAGAAAATACGGGAGATACACACAGAGAAAATTTGACATACTCAATGGATTTGAGATAATTGCAACCAGATGTTGCAAATGCTACAAAATCCTTGAACTAAAAATAGCAAAATTGACCTCACCTTCATGATATAACGGGGGTTCTTCCCAAACTTCATTAGTTCTTTTTGGTTCAGCTGTTACTTTCTATGCTTCTCATTTCGGGATTGAACGTGCAGTAGTTGTTTAGAGGGTTATAAAGTATGCTAGGATCATGAAAACGCCTGTTAATATTAAGACTAGGGCTAATCGTGTAAACCCTTTAGGTTTCCATCTGTCTTTCTCCAATGTTTCATCAGGGCCAAGCATGTCTTTACCGGATAAAGCTTCAGTTAAAGCGGACAAAATGGCTGCTCTTTGGCTCCAAACGTTGATTCCTCCTCTACCTAGCAGAAATAAGAAACCTATGATGAGAAACAGTATGCCTTCGATAAACATGGCGTCAACTGGTGAAAGCATGGGTGTAGTGAACAGCTGAACATTAACAAAGTAGAAAACTACAGTGATAATCATTGAAATACATGAGAACACTGCCAGATTCAATAAGGCCTTTCCAAGTTTCACATCAATTACCTGACAGTTAACAGATTAATAAAGGTTAAAAGAGTGTTTCATGTAAAGCGTTCGAGTGCGTGCTATAATTCTACACCTTCAGACTTCCGTTGGAATCCACACTGTGATATCGCTGAACCTTTTGGAATCATCAACATGCACGACGTAGTAGCAGCATGCACAAGCTATGGAAAAGAATACGGCTAGTCTATTTGGAGAATTCCTCCAATAGATACGCGCGAACACGCAAGTATTCTAGACCTCACAAAACTTCACAAGAAATACTTAGTAAGCTGTCTTGTTTCATAGGAAACATTTACTCATAGTGTTCTAAGATTTTAGAGCAAAGCCATAAAAAACGAGAGACGTGACAATGCAGTTATAAGGAGATTTCATGTGCATACCGTTTCTAGATAGAGGGTGGTTTCTGATTTTGTTTATCGTTTACGTAGAATGTAGGTTGGGTGAAAAGGTTTTTTGTTTGGAGAATATCATATAGATCTTCTGAAGATTCATATTTCTTTAAGAGTACATGCAGCCGTCCTTCGTGTGGGTTATAGCATGTATAGTGCTTGATAATTTCTTTGTAACGAGGTGAAATGGAAAGAGGATTTGAGGGCAGTAACCTTACTTCCAGTATCTTCCAATGTTCCATTTCCATAACATTTCTTTCATACTGCCTAGGAATCGTATAAATGTATACCTGTTTCAGACTCCAAGGAAGCTTACCTGCCCTCTGTAATTTCCGTATTTTCTCCCATTCCTCATCTTCAGATGTAATCAAGCAGTAGAACAGGGTCTTTCGCATAACATCTACTGCAAAGCTGCAGTTCATAAAGATTTCTTCAACAAAACATATTCCGTATTATTGCCACGATAACATGCCAAAATAGCAGAAGGTCTATCGTAAATGTTACTTTGAAGTTAACCTGAGGAGTCTAATTGGTCAGATTATTAGCGCGCGCGGGAGATGACGCTTCCCACCCAATATCTATGATAGAGGAAGACTAGAAGTATAAGAAGACAAACTAGAACGTCCTATGTGCGCATGACGCTTATGGAGCTTCTATATTCAGTGAGCTCAGGGTCAATCTGTTATCTGGTCATGGCTCTCTTGAATACTGATACAGCGATTGTGATCATGACTACTCCAAAGCCTATCAGCACGGCTAGTTCGGTGGCTATCATGGAGACGTCTGCTCCAAGCACCATAACTTTTCTTAGGGCTGTGGCAGCGTACGTAAGTGGGAGAGCTTTTGAGATGTTTTGCATGTACCAAGGCATCTGCTGTGTGGGGAAGAAGACGCCGCTAAGGAGCATCATTGGGAACATTAAGGCCATCATCACCATCATGGCTGTCTCTTGGTCTTTTGCGAAGGACGTTATTACAACGCCGAGGCCGACGAAGCTGAAGACGCCTACTAGGAGTAGCACGAAGATCAGTAGAATGCTGCCGTGGATAGTGACGCCGAACAATGCCACGGCTAAGGCGAGTATAATTGTTCCTTGAAGCATGCCTCTGGCCGTCTGGGCAAGCGTTTTTCCAAAAATGACTGCAAATCGGCTGACTGGAGCCACCATCATTCCATCCAAGGTTCCTACTTCTCTCTCATGGGAGATTGCTGCAGGAAGCCCGGTCATGACGCTCATCATCACTGTCATTGCCATCAATCCCGGGGCTATGAAGTCGAAGTAGCTGAAGTCTCCTGTAACAGCTCCTTCTGTTTGAACATTGTAGGGTTTCACCATCGCAAGGGAGTTGCTGGCATTGACCGCTGGCAGTTCTTGGATGTTCTGCTGTGCAAGCCATGTGCCCATCTGTTCAAGCACCTCTTTCAACGCGATCTGCAAGAGCATCGACATCTGGGGATTGGTCTGGTCAGTTATGATTGTAATGGTTCCCTGCTTCCCTGTCATGAGGTTTGAGGTGAAGTTGCTGGCAATTACTAGTCCTCCTTCAACTTCGCCTTCTTGAATCATACTTCTTACTTCGTCTAGGGTTGAGGCGTTCGTGATAGTCATCATGTCTGTGATATCCTCCATAGTCCCTAGGGCTGCAATGAGTGCTGCACTTGCGCTAGAGTAATTGCCATATCCCTCGTCCTTATTTACAAGGGCAACTGATACGTGGCTAATGGATGTGCTTGAGGGAAACATGAATCCGGCCATGGTCATCATGAGAAGAGGCATGAGCACGAGCATAATCAGCATCATTCTATTCCTGAGCAGCTCCATCAAGTCCTTCCAAGCAATCATGAGACTGTGGGAGACAAGACTTTTAGCGTCCATTCGACTCACCTCACCCTCGACCTAGCCATGTGATGTCTATGTCTTGCCATTGGGATCTTCCGGTTTGCATTATCCCTAACTTTGTGTCCGGTGATGTGGAGGAAGACGTCTTCAAGAGTTGGTTCAAGGTTTTTTACCGAGCTTATTTTGCCCTTCTCAGCCCTCACAGCATCGATAATGGTGTCGAATGCCTCGTCACCATTAGCGTAAACCTTGATGTGAGTAGAGTCATCCTGAGAAACGGAGCTGACGCATTTTAGGGACCGTATCAACGAAACCATGTTTGTGGTGAGATTCGCAATCTCCAGCTCCAAAACAGTCGTGTTGGCTCCCGAAACAAGCTTCTTCAAATTTGCTGATGTATCCAATGCAACGATCTTCCCATCATCTATGATGCCTATTCGATCGCAGAGCATGTCAGCTTCAACCATCATATGTGTTGTCAAGATGATTGTTGTTTTATTCTCTCTATTAATCTTCTTTACAAACTCCCTAATCTCGACAGACGATTGGGGATCTAGACCCAATGTGGGTTCATCCAGCAGCAACACCTCCGGCATGTTAAGCAGAGCCCTTATCGCATTCATCCTCTGCCTCATACCCGATGAGAACGTGCCCACTTGAGAGCTCTTCCAACTACTTAGCTGAACCAGCCCCAGCAGTTCATCTATCCTCTTATTGAGAACATCCTTCGGAACGTTGTAGAGTTTTCCGAAAAACCACAGGTTCTCCTTTGCCGTTAACCGGTCGTACATTATTATCTTTTCAGAAACCAAGCCTATGAGCTTCCTCACATTGCTGTCGTCTTTCACAATGTCGTAGTCGCCGATTGTTGCTGTGCCCTCCGTGGGTCTTGTTAATGTAGCAAGCATTCTTATTGTGGTGGTTTTTCCGGCTCCATTGGGGCCAAGCAAACCGAATATCTCGCCTCTTTTTACGTTGAAGGAAATATGATCCACAGCAGTTAATCCGTTAAATTTCTTCGTGAGGTTTCTGGTTTCAATCATCACATCGTCTACCAAGTTAGATACCATGTTCACGCATATCACGTCCAACTTCTATTCGTATCTCAATGCCTCCACTGGCTTGAGTTTCGAAGCTCTCCAAGCTGGGTAGAGTGCAAAGATTACGCTGACTATTACGCCGAAAGCTAGAGCACCAAAGAATACTGTTGGAGTTAAAATGGGAGTTATGGCCATTCCATTTGCGGTTGCAGCGTGATTTCCTTGTCCTACACCGGCGAATCCTCCTCCACTGAAGACCGTGGCAACCAGGTTTGCCAAAAGCCAACCTGAAGCTACGCCAAGTACCCCACCCATCAAGCCAACTATTAGAGCTTCACTTAAGAAAATCAGAAGCACCGTTCGACTTTTCATGCCCAACGCTTTCAGTATACCTATCTCTCTTGTACGCTCCATCAAAGAAACAATCATAATATTCATTATACCTATCCCAGCCACTAGAAGCGAGATCCCAGCAATTCCAGCTAAGAAAAGTTCTATGGTGGAGAAAATACTTGACATAGTGTTAAGCACAGCTGTTGAAGAAACCACTGAGACTTGGTCGCTGAAAGCCTCTTCTATATCCTCAGAAACACTCTCAATCGTTGTTTCATCATCGTTTTCTAACTGCACAATTATTGTATTACATTCATTGGTTCCGAAGAACGTTTGAGCTTGCGAAATTGGAATGTAAACACTAGAATCCGAAGGCCCGATGCCGAAGCCTCCAATCTCATTAAGAACAGCCGCAACATTGCCAGTATAAGTTTTGTTTTCGAACGGGAGTATGGTTGTGTTGCTCCAAGTGATTTCAACGGTGTCATTTACATTGCAGAACAATGTTCCATTATCCCAAGGGTCACTCACCCGTTTTCCAACTACGACCATTTCATTTTCCGGATTTAAGGTTATTCCTCCACCTTCAGCTACAAAGGTGCTACGGTAAATGTTTGCATATTTCGTGAAATTCACACCTACCACAGTAAGCATGAACTCCCCTTCATCAGATTTAACGTAGCATGACTTTTGTATTACCGCCGCTGACATCTCAACCTTTTCCATTTCATCGATTATCTGTGTATAATTAACTAACAGTTCGAAATCAGTTTGAGCTGCGGTTCCTCCGCGAGGACCCATGCTGAGGCCTCTCCCAGTGGAAACAATTAGTGTGTCGGTTGCGAATCCTGTTTGAAGCTGCCCGGTTATAGCACTTTGTAGGCCTTGGCTTATTGAAAGCAAAGCAACGATGGATGCTATGCCGATAACTACTCCTAATGTTGTCAGGCCTGCACGAAGTTTCCTCAATCGTATTGCACTAAAGGCATAGGAAAAAACATCTGTTATTTTCATGTTAGTTCACCTTTTCCTGGATTATTGAGCCGTCGAGCATCTGCACTTTTCTCTTCGCTTGCGATGCTATGCTCTGGTCATGTGTGATCACAATTGTTGTCACGCCTTTTTCTTTGTTCAATCTAATTACTAGTTCCAGTATTTCCTTTGAAGTTTCGGAATCTATGTTTCCCGTCGGTTCATCCATCAAGAGAAATTTTGGATTATTTGCAAGGGCTCTGGCAATTGCCACACGTTGGCGTTCACCACCGCTGAGTTCAGCAGGTTTATGATTTACTCTTTCCTTCAAACCTACTGTTTCAAGGAGTTCTTCAGCTCTTTTTCTTCTTTTCTTCTTGTCCAAGCCGGGTATAGCCATTGGCAACTCGACATTTCCTCTTGCAGTGAGCCGTGGAATAAGGTTGAAGAATTGGAATACGAAACCTATTTTCTGTCTCAAATCGGCCAATCCATTGTCATCCAATGTCGAAATGTCAACGCCTTCTATGAAGACTTTCCCCTCTGTTGGCTTGTCCAGTGCACCAATCATATTTAGTAATGTGGACTTACCGCTTCCAGAAGGTCCCAGGATAGCAAGGAAATCGCCCTTTTCAACTCTCAAATCCACGCCTCGTAAGGCTTCTATCGGGACCTTTCCAAGCATGTAAGTCTTTTGAAGAT
>SOJA01000190.1 GCA_004376975.1 Candidatus Bathyarchaeota archaeon | reverse complement strand
ACCTTCACGAACATGAACAGCCAACACCTCGCCTATGAACCAAACGTGATCACCTACCTCCACTTCTTTAACGACCTTGCATTCTATATTGACTGGGCTTTCTTGGATGAGTGGAGCCTTCACTTTAACTCCCTTCACGGCAGTTAGCTTCACAAGTTTAAACTTGTCAACTTCTCGACCCGACTTCCTTCCACAAATTCGCACGGTTTCCATAAGCTTCTCATCAACCACGTTAACAATGTATTCTCCGCTTTTACGAACTAACTCAAAGGAGTATCTGGAAGGAGCTATGCCAACGCCTACTAGAGTTGGTTTTCCAGAAAAGAAAGCAAACATGCCGATGCTTATAATGTTCTTTTTTCCTTCATGCTCAACTGACACCAGATAAACAGGTTTAATAGGTAATTGTCTTAACCCATCACGAACAGGCGCTACCTTCTTCATTCGAAACAACCTCAAAGGTAACAACAATGTGCTCATTGACGGGATATTAGCTTAATTAAGCTTAACGCGTTAACCATCCTGGAACTTGCCTTTCTATAAAAAGAATAGTTTGAAACTTTAGCATACGTCTACTGTCTTCAGCTATTTTCTGACACGGCGAATTTCAAATACAACTGGGTTCTCAGCGTCTGGGCAAGCATTGAATGTTACGTCTTTATCTTCAGTCCATGGAAACTCTACGCCGTAACGCATAGCATAAACCTTTGGAAGCAAGACCATAAGTGCACTGTAGCAGATGTTGCCTTTTACAGATATACCGTCGAAAACTATTTTATCGCCTACCTCATGTCCAAATGCACACTTTCCTTTCTGACTCTTCACAGTAACTTCAATGATATACGACATGCAAATCACCATCTCACAAATCTTATTTCTACGCTTAAAAACCCATGGGTTTTTACAGAGAAACATATTTTGGTTTCAAATTAACGTTCGCAATCGTAAAAACATAAAAACATCCAGTTCCCCATTGTACTAAAAGTGAAAAAGGAGACAGGAAGTATGGAAGTTTTTGAGGCTATAAAGAAGAGGATGCTGGAAGCAGCTCGTTTAGCACCTTCAGCTGCAAACCGTCAGCCTTGGCAGTTCATAATCGTTCGAAACTCTGAAAGAAAGAAGCTTTTAGCAGAGTCCGCGGGGAACCAGATGTTCTTGGCAGGCGCTGGAGTCATAATCGTAGCTTTAGCGGACACTGAAGCGTCACCTAAATGGTGCAAACAGGATGTTATGATAGCCATGGAACATATGGTTCTGGCTTCCACAGATTTAGGGTATGGCACTTGCTGGATAGGAGCCTTCAAAGAAGAACGGATCAAACAACTACTTGAAATCCCAGAAAGAATAACGGTTGTAGCTTTACTACCGATAGGAGTGCCAGATGAAAAACCACAGCCGAAACCAAGAAAAGATTTCACTGAAATCTTCTTCAACGAAAAATACAGCAAGCCTTTAATGCTTTAAAGCTTCAAGATGCACCCTTTCACACATTGAAAATACCTCAACCAATAAATCCCTTTTTTCTCAACAACGCGCGATTTATATTGGCTTTGTCAATGCAATGAACGGTCTATCACACACTTTTCATCTGATTAATGATGCTGCAGATTTTTTCAGGATTATTTGAAGAAAA
>SOJA01000210.1 GCA_004376975.1 Candidatus Bathyarchaeota archaeon | reverse complement strand
TTGAACCCCTGTTCTCCGGCTTTCTCTCGTTGAAGCCCGGAGGCTTGCGCATCCATTCTGTGATTCGGCGCCTTGATCCATACTAGGCTACGGGCCCAAAATAGAGTTATGGATGCCTAGAATTAATTGTTGCGTGAGCTATATTTCGATTAGTTCTTCGTTGATCCACCATGCCCGTTTTTTTCCTGATTTTTCTCCGGAATAATAATCTATTATGGATTTTCCAAGCTGGGTTCTTGATTTTTTCTGTATTTTTCTCAGTCTGTTCAATATTAGCCACCTGTTTGTTTTGAGGTATTCTGCCAGTTCCGGCGTAGTTGCGCCTTTGTAATGAATGAGGTAATTTATTACTTTATGATCTATTTCATCCATGCAAAACATGTGCGGGTCTGTTTTTCCACGTTCATACGTGAGCAATTCTAAGTCTGCAAGATATTTCCTTATTTGTGCAAACTCTTTTTCCATTTTGCCAAGTCTTCCTTCCAGCTCCAGAATCTTATCCGGCTTCGGTGTCTTTCGCAGCTTCTCCAATATTGCATCTCGAATGAAACGGCTTCTTTCTCCTTCAGGAACACGCAAAATCATTTCTTTGTAGACTTCATCCGGTATTTTCACTGATATAACCCGCAACTTCTCCATGAATCTTCCCACACTGCTCTAATATCAGTTACTAGTTATTTCATGTTTTCTTCACTTTTCTTCAGGAAATCTTTTAAGAAGAACAACTTAACCTTAAATTAAAGCTTATATTAAGTGATATATGATGCTGAGAAAAACCACGATTTCCCTGATCAAATGTGATGTTGGTTCTCTGGGAGGGCATCATGTTGTTCCAGAACCATTGTTTAACGTTGCAGAGAAAAATCTGAAGAAGGCAAAAGAAGAAGGATTAATCAACAGCTACCATGTTTTCAATGTTGGAGATGATCTGCAGCTTCTTATGATTCACGGAAGAGGCAAGTCAAACTCGGAGATTCATAAGCTTGCTTGGGACACATTCCAGGAAGCTGCAAAAAAGGCTTTAGAACTAAAGCTCTATGGTGCTGGGCAAGACCTTTTGAAAACAGCTTTCAGCGGAAACGTTAGGGGCATGGGTCCAGGAGTGGCTGAAATGGAAATTGAGGAAAGAGGTTCTGACCCAATTGTTGTTTTTGCAGCGGACAAAACCTCTGCTGGAGCTTTCAATCTCCCACTGTTTCGCATATTTGCTGATCCGATGAATACTGCTGGACTAGTAATCGACCCGGATATGGGTGGCGGCTTCAAATTTGAGGTGCTGGATACTGTAGAAAACAAGGCTGTTGTTCTGAAATGTCCTGAAGAAGTGTATGAGCTAGTTGGGCTCATTGGAACTGTGGGACGATATATGGTTTCGCGTGTTTGGAGGGCTAGAGACGACTTGATATGTGCTGTTGGCAGTGTAACCAAACTTTCAAGAATTGCTGGCAAATACGTTGGAAAAGATGATCCTGTACTTATTGTGCGTGCGCAGCATGGGCTACCAGCTTTAGGCGAGATTCTTGTTCCCTTCATGCACAGTTATCTGGTTGCAGGGTGGATGCGTGGAAGCCATTGGGGTCCACTAATGCCTGTCAGTGTGAAAGACGCGAAATGCACTGTTTTTGATGGTCCTCCAAGGATTGTTGCATTAAGCTTTCAAGTTTCAAACGGCAACATTGCATGCGATGATAGTGGAAAACCTATGGTGGCTGATTTGTTCGCTGATCCAGCTTTTGATATGGCTAGACGTGAAACTATGGAATATGCTTCTCTACTTAGGCGTATGGGTGAATTTGAACCTGCGCGTTTAGGCATTGAAGAGATGGAATACACAACTCTACCAAAGATTCTGGAAAGACTCAAGGAACGCTTTAAACCATTCTAAACCTGTATTTGATCACTTGAGTACAGCTGTATGCCTTATTTTCGACAGTTCTTCACATCGATCTTTTGCAGTATCATAAAGTTTCTTCCGTAATTCCTCTCCAGACGCTTTCCTCTCTTGAATTAGCAAGATCTTTCTCGACAGTTCTATGTCGCCCAGTGCTGCAAACCATGCTTGGAAATCTCCGTGACATGTGTGAAATTCTATTGAACTTATGTCAACTTTCAAGATTTTGTCGCAGAAATCCTGGAGGTTTGCTGCAAAAACATTTAAGGGTTTTCCGACGTCAGCGTAAAAATGAAATGACTTTTCCACAGGTAGGTATTCCAAGATTTGTTGAGCTTTTTCTCCATCGATTTCAGGGAAACCAAGCGCTTTTTTTCCGTTTTCCGTTATGATGTACTGCCCTTTCTCAGGCACCTTCACATACTCCATCTTGCCAAGCCCTATTATATGCATCATAACAGAAGGAAAACCTAACCCTACCTCTTCAGCTATCTCAACAGCCTTAGCAGGCTTATCAAGCACCCACATAGTTTCAAGAACCAGTCTCTTAACAGGTGACAGTCTCATTTCAACTACATCCAATTACTATTATACGCACAATTCACTTTTCAGATTTTCTATTCTTCAGGAAGATCCCACGTATTAACAAAGGGTTCGACATTAAAAGCTTAAGGGTAACCTGCACGAAAACATCACATCTGAACATTTTCTTGAAAACGCAAAAAGAGGCCGAATCTGTTTTTTCACTTCCAAAACGTCACCGTTCTCTTCCGAAAACGTAAATAGTGACACCATACGTTAATAACAGAGCCTAAGCAACATGGACAGGGAAATTCACATGAAAATAGCTGTGCTGGTATATGAATATCCACCAAAAATCGTCGGTGGCTTAGGAACTTACGTAGCTGAAATCACACGAAAATTCGTTTTAATGGACCATGATGTCACCGTGTTTACAATGAATGATGATGCTCGCAGTCTTCCGACACGAGAAATTTGGCGCGGCATAGAAATCCATCGACCATTACACATTGACATTTCCGATTCACTTCCAGATGTGATCGCAGAAGACATCAAGAAATGGGGTCGCGGCATCAATTTGTTCTCCAAAATTCTCGTCTATAACTACCTAAGTGCATCAAAACTCGTCAATGAACTCATAAGAAAAGAAAACTTCAAATATGACATCATAGTCGCGCATGACTGGCTTTCAGCCATCGCTGGAATAACAATCAAAAAAGAGCTTGGACTACCCTTCGCTTTTCATGTTCACTCCACAGAGAAGGGAAGAACTCTTGGAAACGGCTCAGAAGTAGTGAGTAACATTGAACTCCGCGGCGCAATCTCGGCAGATCTAATCGTAACAGTTTCATACGCTATGAAAGATGAACTCACAAAACTCGCTTTTCCCAAAGATAAAATCGAAGTATGCTACAATGGCGTAGATGAGCAAAAATACAATCCAGAAACAATAAACGCTGAGGATACAAGAAAACTCAGAGAATCTTACGGCATCAAAAACGAGGACCTGATGATTCTTTTCATTGGAAGACTTGTGGGTGTTAAAGGAGTTGACAGGCTTATAATGGCTATGCCTCATGTTCTGCAGAAAAAACCAAACGCAAAACTTATCATAGTAGGATTAGGCGACCTGCAAGACTACCTAACCAATTTGGTTAGAACCATGAAACTTGAGGATTCCGTAAAATTCCGTTTTGAATTCATTCCAGAAGAAGAACGCATCCTCCATTACGCCGGATGCGACGTCGCAGTATTCCCCAGCCTCTATGAACCATTCGGGATAGTTGTCCTTGAAGCCATGAGCATGGAACGCCCAACCGTCGTCGGAGCAGCAGGCATCAGCGGAATGCGGGAAATAGTCATTCCATGCGGTGATGAACAGTGCGGCTACCACGTCAACCCCCACAATCCAACAGACATCGCTTGGGGCATAACTAGCGCCCTGGAAAATCCTGAAAAGACAAAATGGCTGGGAAAAAACGGCAGACAAAGAGTGCTGAAAGAATTCACATGGGACAAAATAGCGGAAAAAACAATTGCATTATACGAGAAAATGAACAAACGCCAAACCATTTCTAAAACTTAAACTCCTACGGGTGAACACTTGAATCTCGGCAACTCTCTGAGTTTGAGAAAGAAGGTTGCAAAGGAAGCTGCTCATCTCCTCTATTTTGGAGTTGAAAAAGAATATAAACAGGCTAAACTGAAAGCTGCAGAAACCTTTCGAGTTCACTTTCTTCCAACAAATCTTGAAGTTGCAATTGAGCTTGACAGAATAGCAGAGGAAAAAGAAGGGGCAACAAGGAAAAACCGTTTAATTCAGATGCGGAAAGAAGCTCTAAAGCTGATGAAGATTCTTAAAACCTATTATCCAGTACTGATTGGAAGCGTTTGGCGCGGAACAATACATCGTCAAAGCGATATTGACATAACCGTGTACCATGATGAACCAAACGACATCTTAAAAGTAATAAACCAAAGCAATATCATTGTTACGCGAGCTGAATGGGTAACGATAACGAAAGAAGGATCAAAGAAACAATCGTTTCACATCTACTTAGAATTGCCAACAGAGAATAAAGCTGAAATAATTGTTCGAAGCTCTGAAGAAGCCAACCGTAAAGAAAGATGTGAAATATACGGCGACACGATTACGGGTCTTCGCATACAAGAATTAGAAAAGACACTTCAAGAAAATCCTACACAAAGATTTGTTCCCCACTAGTGTCCATCACCCCTTAAATGATGCTTAAATACATAGTTCTTAATACATGAAACTGAGTCTGCCTTGCTAGAACAGAAGGTGCAGATGTGGAACTTGACAAAAAAGCATTAAAAAAACTCTTTCCAAATCTCTCGAATGAATTAGAGTCCAGTAGACATAAAGTTGCAATCAACTCTGTGAGAACAGAAAGCCAAACCGAAGAAAAAGCAACCTCTAAACGATTCGTCCACTATACGCCCGATGTAATTGATTTTGTCCGGCGATGCGACACAGTGAAACAAGCTGAGAAGATAATCAGCTACATGGAGAAAAGAGGAGAAATAAAGGCGCAATACGCAGAAAAGCTTAGGAAACAGCTTTCAGAGAAAGGTGTGCGCAGCTTCGGATCTAAAAAAGGAGAAAACTACTATTTCAAACATGACGAGCCATAGCAAGCCTGATTTTGTTGTGTTGGGGCTTCCCCCAGTGGGTAACCTTCTGAGAATCTCAAACACATAATTTCTTATCTTTCCAGACATATCAGACATCAGCTTAGTTCTTCAGCGCCTGTTTCTTCCGCTAGGTTTGCATTATTTCAGTCTCTTAATGTGTAATTGAACGTTTTTTTCTAGGTGAAAAGAACATCGCAACTAACGGATAGGAGCTGAATCCTACACCAACTGGTCTTCTAAGGTTTATTTGATGGGAAATCTTCCATAATGGAACCGCCGCAGCCTCAAAACTCCTAAAACAAAGTGAGGATACTTATAAGTCAACAGTGCAATTCTAA
>SOJA01000222.1 GCA_004376975.1 Candidatus Bathyarchaeota archaeon | reverse complement strand
CAAGCTTCTTACCAATCAATTCGTGCAAATCAACACGGTCACATATATAATAATCGCTGAAATTACCGCAATAATCGTTAGTTGCTTTTAAATTAGAGCCAACCAACGGATAAAGTTCAATAAAACTAGAGTCATAAACAGCCAATTTTACATCAGAAACCATTGCCTTATCGAAATCAACGCTTAAAACATCTACCTTAGAAGAACCAACCATTAAAAACCCACCTCAACAAAAACTGTGGGAGAGAGAGAAAGGCATGTGATAGGGAATGTTGCTACCAAAAGATACCTAACTCTCTCTCTATCCACCAAAAAATTCAACTAGAACCACTCCATGCATCCTTGAAAGGAAAATGCATTAACTTACGTTCAAAAACAGACCAATGCATCATACACGCATTGAGATTTGCGTGAGTTCTAAGGACTCCATCAAGTATAGAGTCAATATTGTCGACGTACCTATTTATTACGTCACCTAAAAGACTCTGCACACGAACGTCGATATAAAGCTTTTTCTACAACAAACTCCAGAAATTGCTTTTATTCATACTCCTCAGATAGAATCTTAACATCTTCAGACCGCAATTTCTTAAAATTCAAGAAAATATAATGAATGGCAGCATCACACACCACGACATACTATTTTTTTGTTTTTCTGTTATTCCAGAACCCTTTAATTTCTACATACACAAAATAAAACACTAACAAAGCCATAAATGAAATTCCAGCAAATTGCAAATATACATAAGGGAAACCCAACCAAAGCCACCAAAGAAAGAAAGGTATCAGTTGAATATATGCCTTACACAGCATCAAAGAAAAACGAATATGAATAACATCATGAAAAAAGAGGATAAAAATCCTCAAAACAACATAACTACAACGCAACAGCACGCGCTGTTATGGGTATGTTTCTCCGTAGTGCGCTGCGCATGTGACTAGATCAAAAATGTCTATTTGTCCATATGGTTGTGCTAAATCTGCAAAGGGATTCCACTCTAAGTCTCCTTCCTTACATCTGTAGATTGAAGCTAGGAAGGTGATGTCGTAAATATTCACTTTCCGGTCATAGTTCACATCTCCTGTCAAGAATGGAGGTATAGGTTCCCATGACGGTGTCCAAGGTTCAATCAAGGGATACCTGTCTGTAAAGTTGGTTTCACTCCATGCGTCCGGAAAAACGTATTGTGTGTCACCTATTCCGTCACTACCGTTAAAGCTTTGATTTGCGTCGCAATACAAGTCTGTTCCATTGTAATCGCTCCAGTAATTTCCTCCAAATGGATAGCCCATATCCCACGAATCCTCCGATTCGTAAATTCTAGGCGGTTCACCGTTGTTTATGAAGTTATTATGGTAGATTATGTTCTCTGCATTATCGCCTCCAATGATTGGAATCCAACAATCCGTAATGTTGTTGCCGTAAATTCTGTTACGTTCCGAGTCCAACAACGTGAAACCATAATAATCGTTTGAAATACTTAAGTTTCTAATAGTTGAATCAGTTGTCGAAACTACGATTACTCCACCACTTCCCGTCAGAGTTAGGTTCTCCACTATGATGTTCTTGCAGTTTACTAGAGCAACATATGCAGCGTCGAGAGGAACAGTCTTGTCCTGCTGGTTCATCCAGTAGTAGATGGGTTTTCCGTTAATCGTGTTTGACGAGTCAATATCCTGCTCATAACATTCTGGATACCATCCTCCAACTTCCAGACCATTATTTACCAGGGTGTTATCTCGGAGAAAGCATATAACCCATCTAAGCCTAATGCCCGCTCCATTGTTTGAAATAAGGTTACCCACTATTCTTCCACCCCAACAACCACACCAGTTATCCAACCAAATCCCTACAATGTCATTGTATCGTATTGTATTGTTGATTACATCAACCTCAGATGCCATAGAATCCATATGAATGGCAATACGGTTGCCGAAAATTCTGTTGCCAATAATGCTGTCGCCCCAAAGCAAATCAGTGTTAATGTATATGCCTGTAAATGTGCAGCTTATCGAGTTGTTGATGATTTTCTGACGCCAGCCCCCGCTCCAATAAACGCCATAGCCAAAACCGATGATTCTCGTGCTTTTAACGGTTACACCATGCGCATTTAGGTAAAATCCACGACCTGTCCCTGTTCCTTGAAGCAAGTGTCCATTCCCATCAATTATCGTGTTTTTTCTCTGAACCTCAATCGTTTTGTTAAATATGTTGTCTGTGAAAACGTAAGTAATGTTATCAGCGCTGGATATGGGAGCTGTCAGGGGATCAACGCTGCCATCAGCCCTAATGTAAATGGTTCCAGATGCCTTAACAGGTTTGATATTAAATGTTAACGTTACCATGCCTATTAACAACGTAGTAAGCATTACTTCAGAAACCAGTTTCTTCAGCAACTTGTTTTCTTCCAATAGCTAAATGGTTTAACTACAAAATAACATTTCCGGAATTATCTTCTATTGATTGCTGACGTACGCGCGCGCTCCTCAAAACAACATAACTAACCGACGTCAACATTTAAAACCACATCAAGAGACCTTTCACGCAGAGAGCAAATATGAACTGCATCATCATCAAAGACAACATTACAAAGACCATCACAAACAACCTTCCTACCTTGCGAAGGACACAAGCGAAATTTCTTTTTCCTACTTGTCATATTTTCCAACTAAACAAACAATCCAATTAACTACTATAAATAAAAAAAGTAGTAGCACATTCTATTAATATGCCTCAAGAATCAACCAACCATCCTTAAACTTCCAACGCTTCTTACGAAACTCAGACAACTTAATCAACTTCTTTAAAGGAACAGACGCAATATAACAACCTTGCCCCTGCTTCCTAGTACGAATATACAAACTAATCTTAGGCACTTCAAACCATCTCCAAACCAATATAATAAACAAACTAACATATAAACACATAGTATAAGACAGAACAACCCTTATATTCCACAACCCCCCTTAATTACAAAGGGAAAATCAAAATGAAAAATCCTACTGAAAACCAACAGCAAGAAACACGCAATAAAGCTGAGGAAAAAAAAGACAACCAAATCGAAACACAAAATAATTCAAAAGAAAGTCCAATAAATAACACAATATTACTAACCACTATAGGACGGGTTACAACCAACACGCCAGCCTTTTTAGCAAGCGCTCGCGTTATACTCTACGGTTGCAGTTTCATATTTGGTTGTGTTTGCTGTAGTGTTCATAAAGAAAACCGAGATCACAAGAAATGTTACTAAGACCGTGTTCGCGCGCGACGAGATCCTGATCCCTTAAACATCTTGCAAGAACTCTTCTCAAGCACCAAGTAACTCTTTTTTCTCTGAACTTTAGGTTAACGCCACCCTTCCCCCAGTTTTTTTCGCCTTTTATCTTGACGTTTCTGCCTGAAATGTCACGGTTGAACTTCACAGTGGTGAAACTTGAGGAAGATGGATGTTCTGCAGTATTTTCACATGTCTAGTTGTGAAAAGTGCTATACTGAGTCTTTGTTCGTAATGTTTTTTAATTGGTTTTACACTGAAGAGGGAGACTGCGGAGATGTATGGAGCATGCCGAAGTTTAAGCAAACAGGTGCCCTACTTAAGCTGATGAGCAGTAAACAGGATATACGTAACATAGGCATTATCGCTCATATTGATCATGGAAAAACAACGATGACTGATTCACTGCTTGCTGAAGCTGGATTGCTGTCGCCTAAGATTGCTGGTAAAGCTCGGGCGCTGGATTATCTGGAAGAGGAACAGAAAAGAGGAATCACGATAAAAACTGCGAACATTTCACTTTTGCACGAGATGGAAGGTCACCCCTACGTAATCAACTTGATTGACACGCCGGGTCACGTGGATTTCACTGGTAAGGTGACAAGGGCCTTGCGAGCCATAGATGGTGCAGTTGTTGTTGTGGATGCTGTAGAAGAGGTTATGGTTCAAACTGAAACTGTTACGCGTCAAGCTCTTGAAGAAAGAGTGAAGCCCGTTCTTTTCGTGAATAAAGTGGATCGACTGATAAGGGAGCTAAAGCTTAGTCCAGATGAAATTCAGAAGAAATTTGTTCGTATAATCCGTGACTTTAACGACTTACTTGACATTTATGGGGAGCCAGAATTTAAGGAAAAATGGAAGGTTGACCCAGCGAAGGAAACTGTTGCTTTCGGTTCAGCTCTTCACAAGTGGGGTTTCACCCTCAGCATGGCTCGTCAGAAGGGAGTGAAATTCAGCGATGTTGTTGATGCCTACGTGAAGGGCGAATACGAAAAGCTTCCAGACATGCTTCCTCTTCACACTGCAATACTTGACATGGTCGTAAGAAACATGCCTAACCCCATTGAAGCCCAGAAATACCGTATACCAAAAGTTTGGAAAGGCGAAATGGACTCGGAAATAGGCCAGGCAATGATGAACTGCGATGACAACGGTCCAACCGTAATGTGTATAATACTTGCTCAGATGGATCCCCAAGCAGGGCTGGTTGCAACAGGCAGACTTTTTTCAGGCTCGATAAAAAAGGGAAGCAGAGTCTACCTAGTTAACGCAAAGAAAGATTATCGCGTACCACAGGTTTCCATGTACATGGGCGCCTTCAGAGAAATGGTTGACGGAATCACTGCAGGCAACATAGCCGCCGTGCTGGGACTTGATCTTGCAAGAGCAGGTGAAACCCTCACCAACATTGAACAAAAAGACATCATGTTCCCCTTCGAACGCATAAAATATGTTTCAGAACCAGTTGTAACAATAGCCCTTGAGCCTAAACATCCCCGAGAGCTTCCTCGTCTAGTTGACGCAATGAAAAGACTTTCAATCGAAGATCCAAACCTTGTAACCACCGTAAACAAGGAAACTGGCGAGTACCTGCTAAGCGGAATGGGAGAGCTCCACCTGGAAATCGCCGTAAAGTTCCTAAAGGATTATGGCGGCGGAATAGAAATCACAACTTCCCGTCCAATAGTAGTGTATAGAGAAAGCGTCTCCAAACAAGGCGTAGAAGCTATGGCTAAAAGCCCTAACAAGCACAGCAGATTCTGGGTACAAATTGAACCCTTAGACGATAAAGTAATAAAGATGATTGATAAGGGTGACATCGCAGAAGAAATGGGACGCAAGCGAATCGGCAGCATATTATATAGAGAAGCGAAGTGGCCGACAAATCAAGCTAGAAACGTTTGGTCACTGGAGGAGCATAGAAACATGATTATCGACCTAACTAAAAGCGTCCAATACCTTCGTGAAGCCAGAGAAATGATTATCGCCGGTTTCCGATGGGCATGCGGAGCTGGACCATTATGCGAAGAACCGTTAAGAGGCTTAAAAATCAAGTTAATGGACGTTAAACTCCATGAAGACCCTGTGCACCGTGGACCAGCCCAAATCATGCCAGCCATACGCCGCGCAATCCTTGGCTCCTTCC
>SOJA01000076.1 GCA_004376975.1 Candidatus Bathyarchaeota archaeon | reverse complement strand
TAATTGCTTCTTTGACGACGCTTATCTGATTGAAAAATGTCTTAGCTTTCTCTAACATTGAAGTCTCAACTGTTTTCTTCAATTGCTTCTCTCTGTCTGATGAGAGAATTGCTGTACCCTCAATTCCAACACTTTTGGTTAGTATAAGCTTGTCTCCTAGTTTGGCTCCACCCGCAGTCACATAGTTCCCTTTTTCAGTCACGCCAATAGTGCAGCCTACCACTATCGGACTGGTTAATCCAGGGGTTACTTCGCAGTGACCTCCCACTATTGCTATTCCTAACTCTTTTGCAGCTTCATCCATTCGAACGCATATGGTTTCAACAGTTTCTCCATCCGCATTTTCAGGAAGCAGGATGCATGAGAAAAAGAATGCCGGTTCAACACCGAAAGTGGCAACGTCATTCGCGTTAATATTTACCGCAAGCCAGCCTATTCGCTCTATTGCACCGGTAATAGGATCCATAGAAACGATTAAGGATTTACCGCCAACGTCTATGACTGCTCCGTCATAGCCCGCGGAAGGACCCAAAACAACTTCTTCACGTTTCACACCTAAATTTTTGAAAACAACATCTTTAAGAATGTCAACGGGGATCTTTCCAAATGGCAGTTTCATTGTAAAACCTTCTCTTAGGGTGACAATTATTGTCCTAGCTTTTAAGCTGTGGCAAAATGCGTTGAATAATTTTCACTATAGGTGTGGCTACAATCAGCCCAATAGTCATTTGTCCAATGTTCACGGGGACTTCAGCGATTGCCCAAACTCCAAGGATAAGCTGTTCGTAAAGAAAATAGCCGAAAACCATCAATAACCCTCCAAAGACTGTTGAGATAACCATCCATCCATATTCTGGTTCGGAAACAAAGGCTGTAGTAATTATCAATAATGTAACAAAGATTCCTAGACCTATCCAGAATTCCATTGGAATAAATATTAATGATATAGGGTTTTCTGATGGTGGGATGCCGCTGTAGAATTCCACCATGCCGCTGTAGTACAAAAATCCTATTAGGCTTACTAAAGACCCAACAAGCACTCCAATTCCAGTGGTAAATATCTTCCATTCGCGTTTGGTATGATCTTTAGAGAACAAGCGTTTTTTGTCGGCGAGAAAACCCACCAATCCTCCTTCTAATGCCTTGATTATTAATGTTGCTGGCGCGTAGTAGTAATAGCCAAGGAATATATCTGCAAACATAGAGCCAAATCCACCAGCAAAAGCACCCACTTTTGAACCGAAAAGTAACGCTGCTATGTAAACCATAATTTCGCCAAAATTAAAGAAGCCTCTTGTGCTCGGTACGTAAACTGTAAAAATCATTGTTGCTACACATACAAGGGCTGTGAAAACGCTTGCGATGCCTAGTTGAACTGTGGTCTTTACCCTCGTTCGCGAAGACATTTTAGTTTTTCTCCTTTGAGAGGTGAATAGTATAGTCGTAACTATACTATTTTAGTTTATCGCATCCACCATTGAAGAAACTAAATTAAAAGCCTTAAATCCTCTATTGCACGTAAGACTCTTTTTCCACGTTCAGTGACTTTGAAGAGTCTTCTTCCGTTTTTTGCGTAGCCTACTATTAGTCCTTTTTCTGAGAGTTCTTTTAGATGTTGATACACGGCTGCTCTTGTGACTGTTTTTCCAAGTTTTTTCCATAAGTCATAGCCGTACGTGTCTTTTCTGCTTAGTTTTCGTAGTATTTTTTCTTTTGTGCTTATTTCTAAGCCTAGAACCACTGTTTTCTGTTTCTTTGTTAATGCTTGCAGCACGTCTGTGGCTTTAAGTCCGCTTCCTGTGATAAGGCATACAACGCTGTCATTTGTGCTTATTTTTCCATTTTTGACAAGCTTCTGCAGTGCTGCTATTGTGGCTGAGCTTGCCGGTTCAGCGAATATTCCTTCAAGTTTGGCTATTTGGAGTTCTGCTTCGAAAATTTCGGAGTCTGAAACCGTTAAGGTTAAGCCTTCTGATTCCTTTATTGCCTTTATTGCTAGTTTGCCTTGGAGTGGATTAGCCACTAAGATAGCGAGTGCACGGGTAAATGGCTTCGGGATTCTTATCGGTTGAGAATGGGCTTCTAGTAATGCTTTGGTTATGGGTGCGCATCCTTCCGGTTGGACCCCAATCATTTTTGGCAAGGATTTTGCTACTCCGAGCTGTTTGAGCTCCTTGAAGCCTTTCCATATTGAATATATGGTTCCGCCGCCCCCCATGGAAACTATGAACCAATCTGGAACGCCAAACTGCTCATTCACTTCATAGGCAATCGTTTTCTGTGCTTCAATTACAAGGGGGTTTAGCTCTGCGGTTGCTTGATACCAGCCTGTTTCTTCGGCTAAGGCTTCAGATTTGTGTATCGAATCGTCAACTGTTTCTCCATACTGCTCGATAACAGCATCATACACGAGCATTTGAGCTAGTTTTCCAACATCAACAAGCTTTGGGACAATTGCATGACAGATTAGTCCAGCTTTTGCGCAATAAGCAGCTAAAGAAGCACCTAGGTTTCCGTTGGTTGCACATATTATGGTGCCATATTTGAGGTCTATAGCGTTTGAAGTAATAAGTGCTGCAGCACGGTCCCTGAAAGAGTTTGTGGAGTTTCTGGTTTCATCTTTTAGATACAATTCTTTTAAGCCGAGTTTTTCAGAAAGTCTTTCTGCCTTACGTAATGGTGTTCCGCCTTCACCTAAACTTACGATGTGTTGTACTGGTGGAAGTAAGCTTCCGTATCTCCAAAAGCGAAGTTTGCCAGAAAACTTGATTTTGCGGCTTTCAGGTGAAATACTCTCGTATTCTAGTGCTCCTCCGCATTTTTTACACTTGCTCTTTGGTGGATAAAGCGGAGATTTTAAGCCACATTGAACACATTTGAGGGACATGAGTTTGCTCCATTTAATCAGTGTTTTCAGTCCCTTATTCTATTTTTGATTAAACAAGCTCTTAATGTTTATGCAGAAATTTTTCTTTTCTAGAGGATTCATGAAATCGACTTGAGAAACGTTCATGTTTCGTTATTAAGAAAATGAGGGTGCGCGGTGGACATCTTCACTTGATATGTGGATGTTTTTTGTTTGTTTGATGATGGGAAAATCTAAATGGGAGTTTGATGTTGAGTAATAGCAAGTTGTGAGTTGGCTGTCATGAGCGAAGAGAAAGTGAAGGAAGATCCAGTTAAACTGCATAAGGATGGATATGCACTTTACGAGTTAGGTAAGTACGAAGAAGCAAAAGAAAATTTTCTAAGAGCTTGGGAATTATACCTGAAAGCAAATAACTTCTTTGACGCTACATCCATGCTTTACAAAACAGGCGAGTGCGCCTACATGCTCAAGGACCATGAAGCAGCTCTTGAATATTTCATGAAATCTGCTGACCTATCCTTCAAGAAAGGTTTTGACAGATTTGGTGTAAGTGCATTGGAATACGCAAGAGACTGTTATAGAGCCTTGGAAAACAAAGAGAAAGTTGAAGAGTTGGAGAAGAAGATAAAAGAAGTGAAAAAGAAGCTGGCGGAATCATTCTAAGGCAAGAAATCATTTCAAGAAAGCTGCCTATCAAATTGCTTTTTCTGGAAGCTTTTAAAATAATATTTATTCTTCTGAGATGATAACATGGAACCTTGTAGTGCTTTCAAGGGTTAATGTCATGTCTACATCTTTTGAAGCCTTGTCAGAGCTTTGTGAGAAACTGGAATCTACAAGCAAGCGACTTCTTATGACAAGTCTTGTTTCAGAGTTCTTAAGGAATCTGGAATCGGAAGAGGTTGAGCCTGCTGTATCAATGATTATTGGAAGATCTTTTCCGAAATGGAGCCAACGAGCTCTTAATGTGAGCTGGGCAACCTTAGGCCGAATCATAAAGCGTATAACAAAGGCTGACTGGAAAGTTTTCATTGAAGCCTTTGGCGAAACCGGCGACGTAGGTTCGGCTACAAAGGTACTCTTTGAATGCAGTAAAATTCACAAGCAGTTATCGCTTTTTGATAGAAAGCTAACAATAATGGAGGTTAGACACAGTTTTGAGGTTATTGCTGAAACCGCTGGATCACGTTCAAGAGAGAAAAAGGAGCGGCTTATCGAGGCTCTATTAGGATTGACTTCACCCCTTGAAGCAAAATACCTAGTGAAAATATTCATAGGTGAGATGCGAACTGGCTTCCACTCGGGTTTGATGGAGCAAGCGGTCTCCAAAGGCTTTCAAATTCCGTTGGAGATTGTGCAAAAAGCAAGCATGGCTACAGGTGATGTGGGAGAGGTTGCAGCTATAGCAAAAAGCCAAGGCAAAGAAGGGCTGCTGAAGATTGGATTCAGGGTTTTTAGACCTGTCAGTCTAATGTTAGCTCAAACAGCAAGTGACATTGATGAAGCCTTGAGTGAGCATGGTGGTGAGACTGCTTTTGAGTATAAACTGGATGGAGCAAGAGTTCAAATTCACAGACGTGGCGGTGACGTGAGGATTTTCAGCAGAAGATTGACAGATGTGACAGTAAGTCTGCCCGAAATCGTTGAAACAGTTCGAAAGAACGTGAATGTGGAAAGGGTGATTTTGGAGGGTGAAGTTATAGCTGTTAACAGCCAAGACTACCCGATTCCATTCCAACATTTGATGCGGAGATTCAGAAGAGTTCACTCAATAGAAGACATGATCCGAAAAATTCCCGTTAAGCTCTACCTGTTTGACATCCTATACCTGAATGGAGAAAGCCTGATTTCGCTTTCCTACGTACAGCGGAGACGAATCTTAGCTGAAACCGCAGGGGAAATACCTTTGACAAGAAAATTGGTTACAGACAACGTGGAAGAAGCGTCAGGATTCCTGAAAAAGGCAATGGATGCTGGACATGAGGGATTGGTAGCGAAAAAGCTTGACGGTGAATACACGCCTGGAACACGTGGAAAACGTTGGCTTAAAATAAAGCCTGTTCTTGAACCCTTAGATTTAGTTATTGTTGCAGCTGAATACGGTTACGGTCGAAGACATGAGTGGCTTTCAAACTATTACCTAGCTGTTCGTGACGCTGAGACAAGTGAGTTTCTGACGGTAGGTAAAACTTTCAAGGGATTGACAGACGTGGAGATTATTGAAATAACTGAGCGGCTTAAAGACCTTGCAATAAAAGAGGAAGACAGAAGAGTAGTTGTAATTCCCAGAGTAGTTGTTGAGGTATTGTACAACGAAATTCAGAAAAGCCCAAAATACAAGTGTGGCATGGCTTTACGTTTCGCAAGAATAAACCGCATAAGAGAAGACAAAACTGCTGAACAGGCAGACACTATACAAAAGGTCAAGGAGATATATGAAAAACAATTTCTCAAGAAGGGCAGATACAAAGCCTAGTTAAACAACGTTTATTACAGTCAAATTAACAAAATTGCATGGTGCCGGGGTGGCCGAACGGTTCAGGCGACAGCCTGCAGAGCTGCTATATGTGGGTTCAATTCCCATCCCCGGCTTCT